>NZ_DCYC01000001.1:0-2656 GCF_002330965.1 Arsenicicoccus sp. UBA2120 | reverse complement strand
GGATGGTAATGACGGTGCGGCCGGGGGTGCCGCCGCCCCGGCCCCCGCGGGTGCCGCTGGCCGGTGCCCCCTTCGCGCCCTCCGCCCTGAACGCCCTTTACCGCCGCGTCATCAACCGCAACAACCGCCTGAAGCGCCTCCTCGACCTCGGTGCGCCCGAGATCATCGTCAACAACGAGAAGCGCATGCTCCAGGAGGCCGTGGACGCGCTGTTCGACAACGGTCGCCGTGGTCGCCCGGTCACGGGTCCTGGCAACCGTCCGCTGAAGTCGCTGTCCGACATGCTCAAGGGCAAGCAGGGCCGCTTCCGTCAGAACCTCCTCGGCAAGCGCGTCGACTACTCCGGCCGTTCGGTCATCGTCGTCGGCCCGCAGCTCAAGCTGCACCAGTGCGGTCTGCCCAAGCAGATGGCGCTCGAGCTGTTCAAGCCGTTCGTGATGAAGCGTCTGGTCGACCTCGACCACGCGCAGAACATCAAGTCGGCCAAGCGCATGGTCGAGCGCGCCCGCCCGGTCGTGTGGGACGTCCTCGAAGAGGTCATCACCGAGCACCCCGTGCTGCTCAACCGTGCGCCCACGCTGCACCGCCTCGGCATCCAGGCCTTCGAGCCGCAGCTCGTCGAGGGCAAGGCCATCCAGCTGCACCCGCTCGTCTGCGGCGCGTTCAACGCCGACTTCGACGGTGACCAGATGGCCGTGCACGTGCCGCTGTCGGCCGAGGCCCAGGCCGAGGCCCGCATCCTGATGCTGTCCTCCAACAACATCCTGAAGCCGGCCGACGGCCGTCCCGTGACCATGCCCACCCAGGACATGATCATCGGGCTGTTCCACCTCACCTCCGAGGTCGAGAACGGCAAGGGTGCCGGCCGTGCCTTCCGCACGGCGGACGAGGCCCGCATGGCCTTCGACGCCGGCGAGATCGAGCTGGGCTCGCCCATCAAGGTCCGGCTGCAGGACACCGTCCCGCCGATGGGCCAGGAGCTGCCGGAGGGCGTGGAGCTCGGCGCCGAGGGTCGTGGGGACTTCGTCCTCGACACGACGCTGGGTCGCGCGATCTTCAACCTGACGCTGCCCGTGGACTACCCCTTCGTCAACGAGCCGGTCGACAAGAAGCGCCTGTCCGCGATCGTCAACGACCTCGCGGAGCGTTACCCCAAGGTGCTCGTCGCCAACTCGCTGGACGCGCTCAAGGAGACCGGCTTCCACTGGGCCACGCGCTCGGGCACGACGGTCGCCATCTCCGACGTGGTCACCCCCTCCAACAAGGAGGCGATCCTCGAGGGCTACGAGGCCAAGGCCGCCAAGGTCCAGGTCCAGTTCGAGCGCGGTCTGACGACCGACGACGAGCGCCGCCAGGAGCTCATCGAGATCTGGCAGCAGGCGACCAACGAGGTCTCCAAGGAGATGGAGGCCAACTTCCCGCGGGACAACCCGATCTTCCGCATGGTCAACTCGGGTGCTCGTGGTAACTGGTTCCAGCTCCGTCAGATCGCCGGCATGCGTGGCCTGATGGCCAACCCCAAGGGCGAGATCATCCCGCGACCGATCAAGTCGAACTTCCGCGAGGGTCTGTCCGTGCTGGAGTTCTTCATCTCCACCCACGGTGCCCGCAAGGGTCTGGCCGACACCGCTCTGCGTACCGCCGACTCGGGCTACCTCACCCGTCGTCTGGTCGACGTGTCGCAGGACGTCATCATCCGTGAGGACGACTGCGGCACCGACCGCGGCCTGATGATGCCGATCGCCGTCCGCGGCGCCGACGGCTCGCTGCGCGAGCACGAGGACGTCGAGTCCAGCGTCTACGCCCGCACCCTGGCCGAGGACGTCGTCCACGAGGGCGAGACGCTGGCCGAGGCCGGCATCGACCTCGGCGACGTGGTCATCGACGCGCTCGTCGCGGCCGGCGTGGAGGAGGTCCGGGTCCGCTCGGTCCTCACCTGCGAGTCCCGCGTCGGCACCTGCGCCAAGTGCTACGGCCGCTCGCTGGCCACGGGCAAGCTCGTCGACATCGGCGAGGCCGTCGGCATCATCGCGGCCCAGTCGATCGGTGAGCCCGGCACGCAGCTGACCATGCGTACCTTCCACACCGGTGGTGTGGCCGGTGACGACATCACCCAGGGTCTGCCCCGTGTGGTCGAGCTCTTCGAGGCTCGCACCCCGCGCGGTGTCGCCCCGATCGCCGAGGCCACCGGCCGCGTGCAGATCGAGGACACCGACAAGGCCCGTCGCGTGGTGCTCGTGCCCGACGACGGCACCGACGAGCACGCCTACCCGGTCAGCAAGCGCTCGCGCCTGCTCGTCGGCGACGGCGACCACGTGGCCGTCGGCACCCAGCTCGTCCAGGGCGCCATCGACCCCAAGCAGGTGCTGCGCATCCTCGGGCCCCGCGCGGTGCAGATGCACCTCGTGGACCAGGTCCAGGCGGTCTACCGCCAGCAGGGTGTGTCGATCCACGACAAGCACATCGAGGTCATCGTGCGGCAGATGCTGCGCCGCGTGACGATCATCGAGGCCGGCGACGCCGACCTGCTGCCGGGCGAGCTCGCCGAGCGTGGCCGGTTCGAGTCCGAGAACCGTCGCGTCGTGTCCGAGGGCGGCAAGCCCGCCTCCGGTCGTCCCGAGCTCATGGGCATCACCAAGGCCTCGCTGGCCACGGA
>NZ_DCYC01000079.1:64053-64252 GCF_002330965.1 Arsenicicoccus sp. UBA2120 | reverse complement strand
CCCGCCTCGAGGTCCCCGCCGACCTGCTCCCCCACGTCCTGGCCCACACCCGGGGACGAGCCCTCACCCCGGTCGTGCGGCTCACCAACCAGAGAGTCACCACCGAGCTGTATGCCGGAGACGAGGCGCGGACCTTCCTCGCCGAGGTGTGCTCCGACACCGTCACCGCCACGCCCCTGCGCGCGGGCGTCGACCCGTC
>NZ_DCYC01000079.1:49331-63966 GCF_002330965.1 Arsenicicoccus sp. UBA2120 | reverse complement strand
CGCGCGGGCGTCGACCCGTCCGCGTGGAGCGAGTGGGAGGTCGAGCTGGTCGACGGGCCCGTGCCGCTGCTGGACGCCGTGGAGCGGGTCCTGCTGGCGGGCGGCGCCCACCCCGCCGCGGGCCCCTCCAAGCTGGCCCGCGCCCTCGGCCCCCTCGCCCCGCCGCCGCCGGCCGTGCACACCGTCCCCAAGAAGCCCACCGCCGGCCAGGTCATGATGGCGGCCCTGCAGACCACCGTCGAGCGGCTCAAGGCGGAGGACGCGGGTGCCCGCACCGGCGCGCCTGACGCCGTCCACCAGATGCGGGTCGCGACCAGGCGGCTGCGCACGCTGCTGTCGACATACGGCCCCCTGCTCGACGACGAGCTGACCACCCACCTGCGCACCGAGCTCAAGGTGCTGGCCGACACCCTCGGTGGCGCCCGCGACGCCGAGGTGCTGCGCGAGCGGCTGCTCGCCCTCGTCGAGACCCAGCCGTCCCAGGCGGTGCTCGGCCCCGTCGCCGACCGCATCGACACCGAGCTCGGCAAGGACTACGAGCGCGCCATGACGCGGCTGCGCCGGGGGCTCGAGCACGAGCGCTACTACGCGCTGCTCGACGAGCTCGACGCCCTGGTCGCCGCTCCCCGGACCACGCCGCTCGCCGACGACCCGGCCCGCCTGGTCGTGCCCCGGCTCCTCGGTCGCGACTGGCGCCGGATGCGCCGCGCCGTCCGTCAGGCCTCGGCGATCGACGACCCGGCCCGCGCCGAGACCGCCCTGCACGAGGTGCGCAAGACGGCCAAGCGGCTGCGCTACGCCGCCGAGTCGACGACCGTGGTCCTGGGTCTGCGCGGCAAGCAGCTGGCCAGGTCCAGCGAGAACCTCGCCGAGGTGCTCGGCGAGCACCAGGACAGCGCCATCACGCAGGAGGCGCTGCGCGACCTCGGCCTGCGGGCCCAGCGTCACGGCGAGAACGCCTTCACCTATGGCCGCCTGCAGGGCATCGAGGAGGCGCTGCAGGGCGAGCTCGCGTCCAAGGACTACCGCAAGGCGGTCGGCAAGGTCGCCAAGCGTCGCCTCAAGGGCTGGAAGCAGGTCTAGCGGCCGTGCTGACCGCGCTCCCGGCAGCCGTGCTGGCCGGGGTGCTCATCGGTGTCGTCATGGGGGCCCTCGGGGGTGGCGGCGCCGTGCTGCTGGTGCCCGTGCTGGCCTTCGGCTTCGGCGTCGACGCGGTCCCGGCCACCACGATGTCGCTCGTGGTCGTCGGCATCTCCTCCCTCGTCTCGGCCTGGTCCTCCGGCCGCCGGGGCCTGGTCGATGCCCGTATGGCGGGGGCCTTCGTCCTGTGCGGGGTGCTCGGATCGGCCCTGGGGACCCGGCTGTCGCACCTGGTCGACGGGGACCTGCTGCTCGCGATGTTCGGCGGGCTGCTGCTGGTGATCGCGGCGCTGATGGTGCGCCGGGGGCGGGACGCGGGGGCCTCCGACCCGGGGGTGCCCGTGCACCGGGGCCAGCCTGACGTGGTGGACGGCGCGGCTGCTCCGGCGGGTGCGCACCGGGTGGCGCACCGCACCCGCTGGGGGCGTCTGGTGGGCGCGGCGACCGGGGTGAGCCTGCTGACCGGGTTCTTCGGCGTGGGCGGAGGCTTCGCGATCGTGCCGGCGCTGACGCTGCTGCTGCGGGTGCCGATGCGCGTGGCGGTGGGCACGTCACTGCTGGTCATCGCGGGGAACTGCCTCACGTCGCTGGTCTGGCGGTGGCCCACCCTGGCGCGGCTGGACTGGCCGCTGACCATCGCGCTGACGGTGTCGATGGTCGTGGGCGGCCTGCTCGGTGGGCGGGTGGGCCGCCGCGTGCCCGCACCCCGGCTGCAGCTGGCGTTCGGCATACTCCTCGTGCTCGTCGCCGCGGTCACCCTGGTGCAGACGCTGCGCGGCTGAGACTGCTGCGCTGAGACTGCCGGGCCGACTGGGAGAGCGGGTCCCCGGGGCCGGTGGACGGCGCCGCCAGGGCGGGTGGTAGGACTGGAGACCACCCCTCAGGAGGAGACGCCATGTCCGAGCACAGCCGCACCATCACCGTCCACGCGCCCGCCGACGTCACCTTCGGGTACCTCAGCGACGCACGGCACCTGCCGGACTTCATGCCGCGGATGCGTCGCGTGGAGCCGCACGACGACGGCACCGTGACGGTCACCGCGGTCGTGACCCCCGACGGCACGCGCGAGCTCGAGGTGCAGGGGACGGCCTGGCTCGAGGTCGACCAGGAGGCGCGGGCGATGCGCTGGGGCTCGGAGCGGCACAGCTATCGCGGCTCCCTGACCGTCGAGGGCGACGTGGAGAGCGACGTCGAGGGCGACATCGAGGGCGACGCGGAGTCGACGGTCGAGATCAGCCTGAGCACCGAGCACGGCGACCCCGCCACCATCGACGCCGGGCTGGACCGGGCGCTCGAGGCGATCGCCGCGCGCATCGAGGCGCGCGCCTGACTACTCGGGGTAGCCCTCGAGCGGGAGCTGCCCCGCGGCCACCTTGGCCTGCTCCTCGCGTTCCTCCTCGGTGGGTGGGAGGGGGAGGTGCACCGCCCGCAGCGTGGCGTTGGCGAAGGCCACGATCGGCACGGCGAACAACGCGCCGGCCACCCCCGCCACCGACGTCCCCGCAAGGACGGCCAGGGCCACCCCGAGCGGGTGGACCTCGACGTTGCGGCTCATGATGAGCGGCTGCAGCAGGTGCGCCTCGAGCTGCACGAGGACGACGATCGTGATGGCGACGACCGTGGCCGCCGCAGGTCCGTGCTCGATGAGGCTGACGATGATGCAGAAGATCCCGGTCACCGTCATGCCGATCAGCGGGATGAACGACCCGACGAATATCAGGACCGACAGCGCCAGCGCCAGGGGCACCTCGAGGACGTGCAGGACGACGTAGATCGTGGTCGCGTGCAGCGTCGCGATGATCGTCACGCCGCGCATGTAGCCGCCGAGCGTGTGCCACCCGACGCGACCGACCTGGTCGATGCGGCGGCGCGAGCTCGTCGGCAGCAGGCCGAGCACCCAGCGCCAGATGACCTCGCCGTCACGCAGCAGGAAGAACGTGCTCAGCAGGAGCAGCAACCCGCCCGCGATGACGTGCGAGAGCGTGGACAAGGTCGTGATCGCGCCGGTCACGAGCGTGCCCTGGTTCTTGGAGATGGTGTCCGAGAGCTCCTGGATGTACTTCTCGACCTGGGAGTCGCTCAGGCGCAGCGGCCCCTCGCGCAGCCACCGGCTCGCGTCGTCGAGGAACTGGGTGAACTGCTCCGTCATACGAGGCGCGTTGGCGGAGATCTGCAGCGCCACGAACGTCCCGATCGCCCCGATCACCGCGATGCCGAGCAGCAGCGCCAGGAAGGCCGCCAGCGAGTGTGGGACGTGCGCCCCGCGGTGCAGCCGCCGCTGGACGGGGCCGAGCACGGCCGTGAGCAGCAGGGCGACGACGAAGGGGATCGTGACGATGGGGACGGCCGCCAGCGCCTGGGCGACGAGATAGACCGCCGCGACGATCAGCAGCAGCCGCCAGCTCCAGGCCGCCGCGACCCGCACCCCACGGGGGACCGGGTCGGACTCGGGGCGCGTGGGCTCGGGCATGGTGACGTGCACGGTCGTGGACATCGGCTCGTGCTGGCCGGCGGCCGTGCTCCCCCACTGCGAGGGTGGCGGCGCGTCGAGCCGGGCTCGGACGGTGCGCGTGATCGAGCCCACCGCGCCGCGCAACCGGCCCGCCTCGCCGCTCGGAGGGGTGCCTCCGCCATCGGCCTCGCGGCCACCGTCGCGCGGCTGCGCGTCGTCGTGCTCCATGTCAGTCCTCTCGTCCCCCGCCTGGCCTTCGCCAGTCATTGTGCCCGGCCCAGCCTGTGAGTCCCCTGCCGGATCTACCTGAGGTCGTCACAGGCGCCTGGCGGGCGAACCCAGGCCGATGTGCCTACCTCAGGTGGTCACATCAGCCTGGCGTGCTAACCCAGGCCGATGTGACGACCTGAGGTAGGTCTAGAAGCGGCCGGCGAGGCGCAACGGCTTGGGCCGGCCGTCCGGGTCGTGCACGAGCTCGTAGACCACCCGGGCCCACGCCTTGGTGAACGACGACTGCTCCACCGGGGGGATGCGGCGCAACCGACCCGGAGGCCGCTCACCGACGCGCCCGCCGCCGTGCCAGTCCTCGAGGCGCCGGGCGCAGTCGGCATACGCGGCGAACATCCCCTCGGCGGTGAGGCAGTCCGCCATCACCGCGGCGATCTCGGCGTCGGTCGCGTCCGTCGGCAGCTCGCGACCCAGGTGCTCCGCCGCGAGCCGCAGCCGCAGGCGCCGGGCATAGGCGTTGTGGTCCTCGCCCTCGTCGTCCCACACCACCGCGGACAGCTCGGAGTCGTGCGTCCACGAGCGCCGGTTGAAGTTGTCGGACCCGATCGTGGCCCAGCGGTCGTCCATGACGCAGACCTTGGCGTGGACGTAGACGGGTGTGCCGGCGAGGTTCTCGATGCCGTAGAGCGCGAACCGGTCGCCGCCGGCCTCCTCGATCAGCCGCACCGCCTGGTCGCGGCCGTAGAGCTGCGGCGTGCGCGACATCGGGCTGCTCTGGTCGGGCACCTGCGGCAGGATCGCGATCACGTGCAGGCCCGGGCTGGACTGCAGGGTCTCGATGAACTGCTCGGCGACGTCCTTGGACCAGAGGTACTGGTCCTCGATGTAGATGAGGTGCTCGGCGCGCTCCAGCGCCTTGGAGTAGCCGCGGGCCACGCTGCGCTCGCCGCCCCGCGCATAGGGGTAGTCGCGGCCGTGCCGCAGGTCGGGATAGGTGCGCAACAGCTGGACGTGGTGGGTCGCGCCGGAGATGGCGGGCGGTGGGGGCGTCTGCTCGGGGAGCGGGTCCGGGTCCGTGTCGTCGCCGCGCAGCTTGTCGCCCATCATGCGGATCGGGCTGCGAGACAAGGGGGTCGGATCGTTCCAGCGCTCGCGGAACACCGTCTCGACGTCGTGCACGGCCGGCCCCTCCAGGCGCACCTGCACGTCGTGCCAGGGCGGGCTGTCGCCGAACTCCTCGGCCATGCTCTGCGCCTGCGGGTCGCCGTGGTGGTCGTCGTCGTCGCGCCGCGAGTGGCACAGGTCGATGCCGCCGACGTAGGCGACGTCCCGCGTCGGGTCGTCGCGGTGCCGGATGACGACGAACTTCTGGTGGTGGCTGCCGCCGGTGCGCACCCGCATGTCGAGCAGCACCTCGGCCCCGGCGCTCTGCAGCTGCTCGCCGAAGCGGCGGTTCTCGGCGCCGGAGAACGCCAGCTTGTCCCAGTGCGAACGCCACACGAGACCGCGCACGTCCACGCCGCGACGGGCCGCGCGCGACAGCACCGAGGCGATCTCGGAGTTGGGGTCGTCGGCCACCAGCCGCTCGTCGGGGTCCCCGCGCCAGTCGGTGAACCACAGTAGGTCGCCCGGCCCGGCCGCCTCGATCCGGGGATACAGGTCCGCGAAGTACTGCCGCCCGTGGATCAGCGGCGTCGCCACGTTGCCGTCGCTCCACGCCTGGTCGCCGGGGTGCTGGTCGTCGATCGTGGTGCGCGGGTTGGCGCGCTCGGACCGGGTGATCAACCATTCACGGATCGACATGGCCCCCATACTGACGCGCATGACGCCCTCCGGGCCACCGACCGACCACATCTGCCGTGGTCTCCGGGCAGATGCGCAGCCGCCGCCCAGGTGGTCCGGAGACCTCAGCCGGCCGCGATGAGGGCCACGGCGACCGCGCACGCGACCAGACCCGCGACCTGGGCCCGCGAGGCCCGCTCACCGAGCAGGGCCATCGCCAGCAGCACCGTGAACGCCGGGTAGAGGGAGGCCACGACGGGGACGACGGTGAGCTGCCCGGCAGCCTCGCCTGCCTGCCCGGCGGCCTGGCCGGAAGCCTCGCCACCGGACTGCCCGGCCAGGAAGTAGGTCAACGACCCCAGGGCGCCGGTGACCCCGACGATCCACGCGGGCAGCGCCGCCCGCACCGACCCCTCCGGCCGCTGCTGCGCCACGATCCCCCACATCACGACCAGCGACACCAGCTGGCACACCGCCACCGGCCAGGACCCCGACCCCGGAGCGGCCTGCGCCAGCGCGATGAAGAACACCGCGAAGCCGACCCCCGCCAGCAGCCCGTCGCGCACCCCGGCCCGCCTCGCCGGGGGCGGCGCGGACGGCATACGGCCATGGTCGGGCTCGACCAGGTGGGTCTCGCCGGGGGCCGACCCAGGGTCGCTCTCACCCGCGGCCACCGCCCACACGGCCGGGAGGGCCAGGACGATGCCGACGACCGCGAGGGGCGAGGGCCGCTCGCCCAGGGCGACCCCGAGGATCACCGGCAGACCCGCCGCGCACACGGCCGACAGCGGGCCGGCGACGTGCATCGAGCCACGGGCCAGCCCGCGCATGAGCATGAGGGTGCCCGAGCAGTGCCCGATCGACGCGGCGGCGCCCCAGAGGAGGGCGTCCTGGGTGAGCGGCTGACGCTGGGCGAGGGCGACGAGCGTGATCCCCGTCGCGGAGAAGGTCTGCGCCACCGCACCGACGATCAGGAAGTGCCGCCGCCGCGACTGCACGCCGGACAGGAAGTCAGAGACGCCGTAGAGGACGGCCGACGCGAGGGCGAGCGGGATGGCGAGCACCCCTTGAACCTACCGGGGGCAGGATCATCAGCCTGGCGAACGAAGGCCGGTCGATGCCTCTGCCCCCGGCGGGTCAGACGCGGAAGGGGACGCCCGTCAGCTCCTCGCACAGCTGCCACAGCTGCGCGGCCTTGCGACGGTCGTGCGACGCCGCGGTCGAGCCGACGGTGCGCGGGTGCCCGTGAGCCTCCATGAACCCGTCGGGCCCGACGAACGAGCCGCCCGGCAGGTCGTCGACCGTCGCCGCGTAGAGGGACGGCAGCGCGCCCATCGCGGCCGGCTGCGCGACCGTGCTGACCTTGTTGAGCTGCAGCATCGCCCGGTCGGACCACGCCGAGCCGGTGCGGCCCTGCAGGTTGGTTGAGGAGTAGCCCGGGTGCGCGGCCACCGACCGCAGCGGCGAGCGGGCGCCCGTCAGCCGACGCTCCAGCTCGTAGGCCAGCATCAGGTCGGCGAGCTTGCTCTGGCCGTAGGCGACCCAGGCGTTGTAGCGGCGCCGCTCGAAGTTCGGGTCGGCGAGGTCGATCCGGCCCATGCGGTGCATCAGCGAGGACAGCCACACGACGCGGTCCGTCAGGCGCGGCAGGAGCTGGGCGGTCAGCGCGAAGTGACCCAGCACGTTGGTGCCGAATTGCGTCTCGAAGCCGTCGGCGGTGCGCGAGAACGGCACGGCCATCAGGCCGGCGTTGTTGATCAGGGTCTCGATGCGCCAGTCCGAGACGCCCTCGGCGAACTCCCGCACGGAGTCCAGCGACGCGAGGTCCAGGCGGCGCACCTCGGCCCCGCCGGGTCCGGCGAGGTCGAGGGAGGACCGGGCCGCCTCGCCCTTGTCGGTGTCGCGGCAGGCCATGACGACGTACGCGCCCTTGTCGACGAGCGCTCGCGTGGTCTCGAGGCCGAGCCCCGAGTTGGCTCCGGTGACGACGAAGACGCGGCCGGTCTGGTCGGGGATGTCCTTGGTGGTCCAGGTGCTCATGGCACCAGTCTGCGGGATGGGTATGACGCTGTGCCGTCCCGCACGTGAACCTCTCGGCCTCGGACCCGACCGGGGGTGATCCGAGCGACCGCGGGGATCCGGGCGGTCAGATGGCCATCTGACCGCGCGCGACCTCCTTGACGATGCCGCCGAGCGAGACCTGGCCGTCGGCGTCGATGTCGAGGTGGATCATCGAGGGGCGCTCGATGTCCTCGCCCTGGTAGACGCGGTAGTGCTTGTCGCGCTCGCCCCGGGAGACGAGGACCTCGCCGAGCCGGCCGGCGCCGGACGCGGTCGCGGCGACCTCGAGGACACCGCCCTGCGGGCCGTAGAACATGCGGGAGGCGACGTCGCCGTCCTCGCGCCAGGCCCACACGTAGATCTGCGGCTCGACGTGGAGCAGCATGGCGTACTGGTGCAGGAGGCGGGCGTCGATCTTGGCCTCGCGCACGTCCTGCTCCGTCGCGAGCTGGAGCACGATGGTGGAGCGCGTGAACGTGACCTTGACGGTGGGGTCGACGATCGCGGGGATCTTGCGACCGACCAGACCGGCGAGGAACCGCTTCTCGGTGCGGATCTCCTCGATGACCGAGCTGCGGCCGAGCATGGTCCACCGGTTGCCGGAGTCGATCACGTGGATCAGCTGCTTCCTGCCGGCGAGGTGGATGTCGCCCTCGCCGCCGTCGAGCTCGCGCACGACGTGCGCGGTCGCCATCGACGCGCTGCCGGCGAAGCCCGAGGCGCCCTCGGGCTGGAAGAAGCGGACCGTGGCGTGACCCTCGTCGTCACGGCCGGTGATGAACGAGCACTCGGTCCCCAGCTGCCGAGCGGTGCGCCGCATGGTCTCCTCGTCGAGACCCTTGGCGTCGGTGAACACGGCGACCGCGTTGCCGGAGAACAGGTCGTCCGGCGTCGTGAACACGTTGAGGATTCGGTAGTCGGAAGGCATGGGCTCAGGGTATAGGCCGAGCCCGCGCCCGTCCTCGGGAGGACGGGAGGAGCCGTTGTGAGACGGGTCGCACCCCCGTTCACCCCCTGTCGGTCCCGTGGTCCAGAATCGACCGTATGACGGATCAGAGCCGACCCCTCGCGCCCCAGCCCAGCGACCTCACCGGACCGGCGGCCGTCGCCGCCGTCGCCGAGGAGGCCGTCCAGGTCGCCCGCCGGTGGGAACGCGCCACGGCGGAGGGCGCGACGCGGTCCGAGCGCGCCACGTCCGACCAGCTGGGCGCCCTGCTCCGCGACGAGACGGGGCTGGACCTGGCGGTGACCTTCGTCGACGAGGTGGCCCGCCCGGAGGACCCCTACGTCGCGGCCAAGGTGCTCTCGACGCTGACCGCCGGTGACGCCGGCGCGTTCCTCGGCCGCGTCGACCGCTCGCTGCTGGGGCTCGGCGCCAAGGTCGCCAGGCTCGCCCCTCCGGTCGTCGTGCCGATCGCCCGCGCGCGGCTGCGCCAGATCGTCGGCCACCTCGTCGTGGACGCCAACGACCCGGCCCTGGGCCGCCACCTGGCCAAGGCCCGGGCCGAGGGCTTCCGGCTCAACGTCAACCTGCTGGGCGAGGCCGTCCTCGGCGAGCACGAGGCCGCGAGCCGGGCCGAGCGCACCCGCCAGATCCTGGCCCGCCCCGACGTGGACTACGTCTCGATCAAGGTGTCGTCCCTGGTCAGCCAGATCTCGACGTGGGACGAGGAGGGCACGGTCGAGCGGGTCCTCGAGCGCCTGCGCCCGCTCTACCGCACCGCCGTGGCCAAGAGCCCGCACGCCTTCGTCAACCTCGACATGGAGGAGTACAAGGACCTCGACCTCACGATGGCGGTCTTCGAGCGGCTGCTGGCCGAGGAGGAGTTCCACGACCTCGAGGCCGGGATCGTGCTGCAGGCCTACCTCCCCGACGCACTGCCCGCCCTGGAGCGCATGCTCGAGCTGGCCCGCCGCCGCCGAGCCGCCGGGCACGCCGGCATCAAGGTCCGCGTCGTCAAGGGCGCCAACCTAGCGATGGAGCAGGTCGAGGCCGAGCTGCACGACTGGGTGCAGGCCCCCTACCCGACCAAGGAGGACGTCGACGCCAACTACCTCGCCTTCGTGGAGCGCGCGCTGCGGCCCGACGCCACCGAGGTCATGCGCATCGGCGTCGCCTCGCACAACCTCTTCGACACGGCCGTGGCCTATCTCCTGGCCCAGCAGCGCGGCTGCCTGGACGCCCTGGACATCGAGATGCTGCAGGGTATGGCGCCCAGCCAGGCCCGCGCCGTCAAGGCTGACGTGGGGTCGGTCCTGCTCTACACCCCCGTCGTCGCCCCCAAGGACTTCGACGTCGCGGTGAGTTATCTCATCCGCCGCCTGGAGGAGAACGCCCAGAAGCAGAACTTCCTGCACGCCATGTTCTCCGCGGACCCGGGGTCCGGCGCCTCGCCGGACGGCCGCCCCGGCGCCGCGGCCCGTCCGCACGACGCGATGGCCGACCAGGAGCGCCGCTTCCGCGAGTCGGTCGCCGCCATGCCGACGACGCCCGTCGGACCGCGCCGCTCGTCCGAGCGCGCCCGCATCGGCGACCGCTTCGCCAACACCCCCGACTCCGACCCGTCCCTGCCCGCCACCCGTGTCTGGGCCCGGGAGGCGCTCGCGGCCGACCCCCACCGCCTCTCCTCCCCCGTCCTGTCGACCCCGGACGACGTCGACGAGGTGGTCGCCCGCGCCGTGTCGGCGGCCCCGGGCTGGGCCGGGCGGTCGGCATACGACCGGGCGCAGGTGCTGCGCGACGCCGCCCGTGAGCTGGACGCCCGGCGCGGCGAACTGGTCACGATCATGGCCGCCGAGGGCGGCAAGACCGTCGCCGAGGCCGACCCCGAGATCTCCGAGGCGATCGACTTCGCGCGCTACTACGCCGAGCGCGGGCTCGAGCTCGAGGCCGGCGCGAGCGCGCACACCGACGGGTCGCGCTTCACGCCCGACCGCGTCGTGCTGGTCACCCCGCCGTGGAACTTCCCCGTCGCCATCCCGATCGGCGGCGTGCTCGCCGCGCTCGCCGCGGGGTCGGCCGTCGTCATCAAGCCCGCGCACCCCACGCCAGGCTGCGTCGAGGTCGCCGCCGAGGCGCTGTGGGAGGCCGGTGTCCCCCGCGAGGTGCTGCAGGTCGTCCGCACCGACGAGCGCGAGGCCGGACGCGCCCTGGTCTCGCACCGCGACGTCGACACCGTCGTGCTGACCGGCGCCTCCGAGACCGCCCGCATGTTCGCCGGCTGGCGGACCGAGCACCCCGCCGGGCCTCGCGTCTATGGCGAGACCTCCGGCAAGAACGCCCTGGTCGTGACCCCGGCCGCGGACCTCGACCTGGCCGCCGCCGACCTCGTCCGCAGCGCCTTCGGCCACGCCGGTCAGAAGTGCTCGGCCGCATCGCTCGGCATCCTCGTGGGCTCGGTCGCGCGCTCCGAGCGCTTCCGGCGCCAGCTGGTCGACGCCGTGCGCTCGCTGCGCGTCGGCTGGCCGCACGACCTCGGCACCACGATGGGCCCGATCATCGAGGTGCCCGAGGACAAGCTCCGCCGCGCCCTGACGACCCTGGAGCCCGGCGAGTCCTGGCTGGTCGAGCCCGAGCAGCTCGACGACTCGGGCCGCCTCTGGTCGCCCGGCCTCAAGGAGGGCGTCCGTCCCGGGTCGTTCTTCCACCTCACCGAGGTGTTCGGCCCGGTCCTCGGCCTCATGACGGCCCGCACGCTCGAGGAGGCCATCGAGCTGCAGAACGCCACGGCCTTCGGCCTCACCGGTGGCCTGCACAGCCTCGACCCCGACGAGATCGCCTGGTGGACCGAGCACGTCGACGTGGGCAATGCCTACATCAACCGCCACATCACCGGCGCGATCGTGCAGCGGCAGAGCTTCGGCGGGTGGAAGGACTCGGTGGTCGGCCCCGGCGCCAAGGCCGGCGGCCCCAACTACGTCGCCCTGCTCGGGTCGTGGAGCGAGGACGGGCTGCCGCAGCGCGGCGTCGAGCCGTCGCCGCGCGTGCGCCGGCTGGTCGACCGCCTCTCGCCGCTGGTCGTGGGCGCCGGTGGCGCGGGCGACGACGGGGACCTGCAGGACGCCCGCGGCTGGCTCGACGCGGCCCTGCGCTCCGACGCCCAGGCGTGGCGCGACGAGCTCGGTGTGGAGATCGACGAGACCGGTCTCGCGGTCGAGGCCAACGTGTTCCGCTACCGCCCTCACCCCGAGGTGACCGTCCGGCTCGAGCCCGGTGCGCGTCCGGTCGAGCTGGTGCGCCTGCTGGCGGCGGCCGAGCTCGCGGGGTCGGCCGTGCGCATCAGCGCCGACCCGCAGGCCGCCGGCCCGCTCGAGGCGCTGCGCACCGGTGACGGCGAGGCCCGCCAGGCCGCCGACGACCTGCGCGACCTGCTGACGATCGAGGACCGCGCCACCTTCGCCCAGCGGCTGCGTGACGGCGAGCACTCGACGCGGGTGCGCGCGATCGGTCAGGAGTCCGAGGTCAGGGACCTGGTCCACGCCCTCGCCGGCTCGTCCGCGACCGTCCTCGCCGACCCGGTGCTGGCCAACGGCCGTCGCGAGCTGCTGACCTTCCTGCGCGAGCAGGCGATCAGCCGCACCCTGCACCGCTTCGGCCACGTGGCGCCGGACCTCGCCCGATGACGGGACGCACCCCCGCCCCGGCGCCCGAGCCCGCGGCGGGGGCGGGGGCAAGGGCAAGATCGTTGGGGTCGCGCCTCGGCGAGGGCCTGGTCATGACCGTCACCTTCCTGATCTTTCGGCTGGTGATGATCTGGCTCGGGCTGTTCGACGGCGAGCCCTTCCTGGCCACCGCCTCGGCCGCGTTGCTGTTCGGCGTGTTCTGGGTGCTGGTGGGCCTGGCGTGGGACGTCTGGCGGCGACGTCGACAGGGCGAGCGCCGGTGACGGGCGGTCGCCCCGTCGTCCGCGCGCTCACCGTCGACGACGCCCGCGCCTCCTGGGACCTCGGCGTCGAGTCCTTCGGCCACGCCGAGCCCGCCCCGGACCCGCTGCCCGACCCCACCCGGCGTGGTCGGGTCATGCTGGGCGCCTTCGTCGACGACACCCTCGTCGGTCGGGTCGGCGCCCTGTCGCTGTCGTCCTGGTGGGGCGGGCGCGAGGTGCCCACCGCGGGCATCGCCAGCGTCGCCATGCGCCTCGAGGAGCGCGGCTCGGGGAGCCTCGGCCTGCTGATGCCCGCCCTGCACGACCGCGCCCGCGAGCGCGGGGACGTCCTCGCCACGCTCTACGCCACGGCGCAGGGCATCTACCGGCGGTTCGGCTACGAGACGGTGACGTCCTTCGACCAGGTCGAGCTGCCGACGCGGCTGCTCCTCGACGTCCCGGTCGACGAGCCCGCCGATGCGCAGGACGGCACGCCCGAGGTGCGGCTGCGCCGGGGCACGGCCGACGACCTGGACGCCATGCAGGCCGCCTACACCCGCTGGGCCCGCGAGCACGACGGACCGCTCACCCGGTCCGGGCCGCAGTTCCCGCCCGACGTGACGGCCTTCCTGCAGGCGCTGGACGGCGCGCACGTCACCCTCGTCGAGGAGGACGGCGCGGTCACGGGCTACGCCACCTGGCGGCGCACCGACGGCTACCACCAGGGCGTCACGGCGGTGGACGACCTCGTCGTGACCACCCCGTCGGCCGCGCGCGCCCTGCTCCACCAGCTCGGCACCAGCCACGCCGTCGCCCCCACCACCACGCTGTGGACCAGCGGCGCCGATCCCCTGCGCCTGCACCTGCCCGGCAACGCCTGGCGCCCGGTCGACCAGCGCCCCTACGCCCTCGCGGTGCTCGACGTCCCCGCGGCGTTCGAGGCCCGCGGCTACCCCGGCCACCTCGACGCCGACCTGACGTTCGCCGTCTCCCCCGGCCACGGCGGCGACCCGGTGGCCGGCACCTACCGCCTGCGCGTGACGGCGGGGAGGGCCACCTGCGAGCGGCTCGCCGACGACCCGGCCCCCGGCATACGGCTCCTGCACCCGCGCGCACTGAGCCTCGCGTATGCCGGCGCCCAGCCGAGCAGCGCGCAGCGCCAGGCGGGCCTGCTGACGGGTCCCGCCGATGACGACGCGGTGTGGGACACCCTCACCGGCGGGCGTCAGGTGCGCGTGCGCGACTACTTCTGAGTGGCGACCTGGCGCAGGACGACGTCGGCGATCTCGGCCGCGTGCTCGACCGGCAGGCCGTGGCGGGCGCCGCGCAGCACGACGAGCTCGGCGCCCGGGATGCGCTCGGCCAGCAGCTCGCCGTTGCGCAGCGGGTTGACGCGATCGGCGTCGCCGTGGACCACGACCGTGGGCGCGACGATGCGGGGCAGCGAGTCCCACGCGTCGTGCCCGTGCGAAGCGCGGTAGTGCAGGCCCCGCTGCGCCGACCGTGTCGTGGTCGCGGCGTCGGCCGTCTCGGCCAGCTCGTGGTGGGAGCCCAGCCACGCGGGCGTGTAGCTCAGCAGCGCCATCTCCATCGGGTCGCACCGCGCGATCGTGGCGTCGACCTCGTCGGCGCGCGGGACGCCGTGACGGTCGCCGGGCGAGGTGCACAGGAGGGTCAGGCTCGTGACGCGCTCCGGGTGCCTGATGGCGAGCCACTGCGCGATGCGGCCGCCCATGGAGTGGCCGACGACGTGCGCGCGCTCGACGCCGAGGCGTTCGAGCACCCAGGCCGCGTCGTCCGCGAAGGATCCCGTGGTCGGCGGGTCCCGGCGGTCCATGTCGTCGCTGTCGCCGGTGCCCCGCTGGTCGATCGCGATGGTCTCGACCTGGCCGTCCAGCACGCCGCAGGCTGCGAGCTCGGCCACGAGCACGTCGTAGAGCCGGTGGTCCTGGCTCATGCCGGGCAGCAGCAGCACCGGGGTCCCGCCGGCGCCTGACCGCCACACCGCGAGACGTGAACCGTCGGCGAGCTCGACCACGTGCTTCGGCATACGGCCCGATCCTCCTTGGCGACCCACGACTGATGACGGACGACCGGCGGACGACCG
>NZ_DCYC01000079.1:33866-49187 GCF_002330965.1 Arsenicicoccus sp. UBA2120 | reverse complement strand
GCCACGCGGGTCGTCCCCGCCAACCTAGCGCCCCGTGACCAGCGTGGTCGGCGGGGCGTCGGGAGCCGGTCGCACCGTGACCCGTCCGGAGTCCATCTGCCAGGTGAGCTCGTGCGCCGACTGCGTCCCCTTGATGGTGACGCCCTCGGTGGCCCAGCCGACGATCTCGCCCTGCCACTCCTCCGGGACGATGTATGACGCCCGCGCGCCGAGCTGTCCGACGCGATAGGCCTCGAGGCGCTCGCCGCCGTCGTCGTGGATCGCGACGACGACGAACCGGCCGTTGGGACTGGTGGCGAAGCTGTGGGCGGACCCGTTGCCCGCCGAGGCGAGGACGATCGCGGTGCCGTCGCTCGCCACGCTCATGAGGCGAGCCTGGTTGGGCGGCGCCGAGTCGGTCTGGTCGTCGTTGGAGCCCACGAGCGCGAGATAGCGGTCCCCGGCACGCGTGCCCGCGATCTTGACGCTGGTGCCGGTGGGGAACGCGACCGGGCCGAAGGGCGTCTCGAAGGACGACCCGGGCTCGGGCGCGAGGGTCCCGCTCGCGGTGGGCGTGCTCGTCGGGGCGGTGCGCGTCGCCGTGGCCGTGGCCGACGGGACGTCCGTCGGGGACGTCGCCGTCGACCGGGGGACCGACGGCGGCTCCGAGGTGGGCTCGGGCGCGCTGGTGCCCGTGCTGGTGGGCGTGGGCGAGGGGATCGCGGGCGCGGTCGTGACCTGCGACGTCGGGGGTGTCGCAGGGACGACCTTGTCCTCGGGATCCTGGCCGTCCGCGAGCCGCGGCACGAGGACCGCCGCCCCCACCACCAGCGCCAGCGTCGTGCCGGCCCCGGCCATGGCGGTCACCCGGCGGCGACGGCGCACGACCTTGCCGCGCTCCACGACCCACTCGCCGAGGTCGGGCGAGGGCCGCACGTCGTCGGCGTGCCCCTC
The DNA here is from genome assembly GCF_002330965.1 of Arsenicicoccus sp. UBA2120. Taxonomy (NCBI): domain Bacteria; kingdom Bacillati; phylum Actinomycetota; class Actinomycetes; order Micrococcales; family Intrasporangiaceae; genus Arsenicicoccus; species Arsenicicoccus sp. UBA2120. The sequence goes on along the minus strand of NZ_DCYC01000079.1, from coordinate 48,254 downwards.
CAGCGAACGCCTCACCAGGCGTCCGAGCTCGTCATCCCGCATGACCCAACCCCCTCTCCCACATCTCGTCACGTGCAGGCACGACCTTGCGAAGGTTGGCCAGGCCGCGTGAGATCTGGCTCTTCACCGTGCCCAAGGAGCACCCCATGATGTCTGCTATCTCCGCCTCCGGGAGGTCCTCGTAGAACCGGAGCACGAGCGCCGTGCGCTGACGGGACCCGAGCGTCTGCAGCAGCGCCCACATCCCGTCCCGCTCGTCGATGTCGTGCCGATCCTCGACGGCCTCGTCGGGTGTCGTCTCCGTTGCGTACTCACGCCGCCCCACCTTGCGCCACACCGAGATGTTGGTGCGCGTCATGGCCGTGCGGGTGTAGGCATCGACGGACCGGTGGTCCGCGATCTTGTGCCACGACAGGTAGACCTTGACCAGAGTGCTCTGGAGCAGGTCCTCCGCCGAGGCGTGATCACCCGTCAGCAGGTACGCGTAGCGGAGCAACGGTCCGGAGCGTGTTGCCACGAAAGCAGTGAACTCCTCGTCGCGCTCGTCCATGCGGTTCCCTTCCCTCCCCAAGAGGTGCTGACACCCGAATGACGCGGGCGCCGTCTCTCAGGTTGCACGTCATGGTCACGATCTGCCAACCGTTCGCGTACCTAAGGTGCTCGGGGGGAGACCCTGTCGGACGCTGGGGCTACTCTCCCCTCCATGAGCACCGCCGCCACCCCGCCCTCGGGCGACCGCCGTCCCCTCGTGGTGATGGAGCAGGTCAACAAGCACTTCGGAGACCTCCACGTCCTCCGCGACATCGACCTGACGGTCCACGAGGGGGAGGTCGTCGTCCTGATCGGCCCCTCCGGCTCGGGCAAGTCGACCCTGTGCCGCACCATCAACCGGCTCGAGACCATCGAGTCCGGCTCCATCTCCATCGACGGCCGACCCCTCCCCGAGGAGGGCAAGGCGCTGGCCCAGCTGCGGTCCGACGTGGGCATGGTCTTCCAGTCGTTCAACCTGTTCGCCCACAAGACGATCCTCGACAACGTCACCCTGGGCCCGATGAAGGTCCGCGGGCTCGGCAAGAAGGACGCCGAGGCTCGCGCCCGCCAACTCCTCGACCGCGTCGGCGTCGGCCACCAGGCCGACAAGTTCCCCGCCCAGCTCTCCGGCGGCCAACAGCAGCGCGTCGCGATCGCCCGGTCCCTCGCCATGGACCCCAAGGTCATGCTGTTCGACGAGCCGACGTCGGCCCTCGACCCCGAGATGATCAACGAGGTCCTCGACGTCATGACCCAGCTCGCCCGCACCGGCATGACGATGATCGTCGTCACCCACGAGATGGGCTTCGCCCGCAAGGCCGCGGACCGGGTCGTCTTCATGTCGGACGGGCAGATCGTCGAGCAAGCCACCCCCGAGCAGTTCTTCACCAACCCGCAGTCGGATCGCGCCAAGGACTTCCTCGGCAAGATCCTCACCCACTGAGCCGGCCCACCGGCCACCACCCGAGGAGATCTCATGACGATCCGTCGCACCACCACCGCCGCCGCAGCCATCGCGCTCGCCGCCACCTCCATCGCCGCCTGCGGCAGCTCCAGCAGCAGCTCGGGCTCCGGTTCGTCCGGCGCCGCCTCCGGCGCGGCCGGCGGGGAGACCATCAAGGTCGGCATCAAGTTCGACCAGCCCGGCCTGGGCCTCAAGGAGGGCTCGAGCTACTCCGGCTTCGACGTCGACCTGGCCAAGTACATCGCCAAGGAGATGGGCAAGACCCCCGAGTTCGTCGAGGCCGTCAGCGCCCAGCGCGAGGCCACGCTGCAGGCGGGCAAGGTCGCCTACATCGTCGGCACCTACTCGATCACCGACAAGCGCAAGGAGAAGGTCTCCTTCGCCGGCCCGTACTTCGTCGCCGGCCAGGACCTGCTGGTCCGCGCCGACGACACCTCGATCACCGGCCCCGACGCCCTGTCCGGCAAGAAGCTCTGCTCGGTCAAGGGCTCCACCTCGGCCACCAAGATCAAGGACCAGTACCCCAACGTGCAGCTCCAGGAGTACGACACCTACTCCAAGTGCGTCGAGGCCCTGTCCAGCGGCTCCATCGACGCCCTGAGCACCGACAACACGATCCTCGCGGGCTACGCCGGCCAGTCGCAGTACCAAGGCAAGCTCAAGGTCGTCGGCAAGACCTTCAGCACCGAGAACTACGGCGTCGGCGTCAAGAAGGGCGACACCGCCACCTGCCAGAAGGTCACCGACGCGATCAACAAGTACATCTCGTCCGGCGAGTGGCAGAAGGCCGTCGACAAGAACCTCGGCACCGGCGGGTTCAAGGTCGACACCAGCAAGAACCCCCCGAAGCCCGCCGCGTGCGCCTGACCTCGGCCGGTCCGCGCCCTCCCCTCCTCGCGGCGGGGAGGCGCGCCGCACGGTGAGCACGTATGCCGGGAGCGCCCCGGCATACGTGCTCACCGCCACCCCGCCGGTCCCCTCACCCCCAAGGAGTGCGGATGCAAGAGCTCTTCAGCGAGTTCGACATCCTCGGCGCGTTCTGGATGACCATCAAGCTCACGGTCCTGTCCGGCATCGGCGCCCTCGTCATCGGGACGATCCTCGCGATCTTCCGCCTGTCCCCCGTCCCGATGCTGCGCTTCCTCGGCGCGCTCTACGTCAACATCGTCCGCAACACCCCGCTGACGCTGATCGTCGTCTTCTGCTCCCTCGGCCTGGTCGCGCAGCTCAACCTGCGCCTCGCCAGCGCGCAGTCGCCGACCTTCATCAGCGACAACAACTTCCGGTTCGCCGTCGCGGCGCTGTCGATCTACACCGCGGCCTTCGTCTGCGAGGCGCTGCGGTCGGGCGTCAACACCGTGCCCGTCGGGCAGGCCGAGGCGGCGCGCTCCCTCGGCCTCGGCTTCCGCCAGACGCTGACCCAGATCGTGCTGCCCCAGGCCTTCCGCGCGGCGATCGTGCCGCTGGGCAACACCCTGATCGCCCTGACCAAGAACACCACGGTCGTGTCGGTGATCGGCGTCGCGGAGATCTCCTACCTGCAGGCGCAGGTCATCGAGGACCGGCCCGACGCGATCATGACCTTCTTCCTGATCGTCGCCCTGGGCTTCGTGATCCTCACCCTGCCGACCGGCCTGTTCTTCACCCGGCTCGCCACCCGCATGGAGGTCAAGCGATGAGCTCCGACGCGTCCGTCCTGTTCGACGCCCCCGGGCCGCGGACCCGCCGCAACCAGCGCATCGTGGCCGGAGTCCTGCTGCTGATCGCGATCGGCATCGGGGTCTGGATCCTGATGCAGTTCGCCGCCAAGGGGCAGCTCGACGCCGCCAAGTGGCGTCCCCTGCTGTGGACCGACGTGTGGTCGGAGTACCTCCTGCCCGGCATCCTCGGCACCCTGCGTGCCGCGGCGATCTCCATCGCCGCCGCCGGCGTGATCGGCCTGCTGCTCGGCGTCGGGCGCCTGTCGTCCGTGCGGCCGGTGCGGTGGCTGTGCAGCGCGGTCGTCGAGGTCTTCCGCGCGATCCCCGTGCTCGTCATGATGCTGGGCAGCTACGCCCTCTTCGTCAACCGCGGGATGTTCCCGGGCTACGAGTCCCTCGCGGGCGTCGTCACCGGGCTCACCTTCTACAACGGCGCCGTCATCGCCGAGCTCATCCGCTCCGGCGTCAACAACCTGCCCAAGGGTCAGGCCGAGGCCGGGCTCTCGATCGGCCTGCGCCCCGGCCAGGTGATGCGCTCGGTGCAGCTGCCCCAGGCCCTCACCGCGATGCTTCCGTCGCTGGTCAGCCAGCTCGTCGTCGTCCTCAAGGACACGGCGCTGGGCTACGTCATCCTCTACGAGGAGCTGCTCCGCAAGGCCGACCAGATCGGGTCCTGGCAGGGCAACGTCGTGCCCGCCCTGATCTTCGTCGCCGTCCTCTACATCGCGATGAACTACACCCTCACCACGCTGGCCGGGCTGATCGAGCGGCGGACCCGTCGACGCGGCCACACCGCGGCCCTCCCGGCGACGCCCAGCGCGGACGAGGGCCTACCCGTCGCCCCCTAGCGCCGCTCCGGCCACCTCCGCCGACTGGTCACCTCCCGACGAGCGCCCGACCCCGCCGAGTGGTCACTTCCCGACGCGCGAAGCCGTCGGCAGGTGACCACTCGGCGAGGGGGTGGGGTCCGTGACCGGGACGATGCACCAGGGCAGGAGGTGCTGCACGATCGGGCCGATCCCCACGGCATACAGCACGGTGCCGAGGCCCACGCCGCCGCCGAGCAGCCAGCCGATCGCGAGCACGGCGACCTCCAGCGAGGTCCGTACGAGCCGCAACGACAGGCCGGTGCGGTGGGCAAGGCCGGTCATCAGGCCGTCGCGGGGGCCGGGCCCGAGCTGCGCGCCGATGTAGAGCGCGCCCGCCAGGCCGTTGAGCACGATCCCCGCGACGAGGAAGACCGCCCGCACCCACAGCGAGGAGGGCGCGTCGAGCCAGCTCAGGGTCCAGTCGGTGGCGACGCCGATCCAGATGGCGTTGGCGACGGTGCCGAGACCGGGCCACTGCCGCAGCGGGATCCACGCCAGCAGCACGGCCACGCCGACGACGATCACGGTGACGCCGATCGACATGGGCAGGTGCAGGGCGACCCCGACGTGGAACACGTCCCACGGGTCGAGCCCCAGCGCCGCCTGGATGATCATGCTCATCGAGATGCCATAGAGGGTGAGCCCCACCATGAGCTGCACCAGCCGTCGCGGCAGGCGGCCGGCGCGCAGCTGCTGCATCGGGGTCATCGGCTGGAGGGAGCGGGTGGGGCGCGTCATACGACCATCATCCCCCACAAGTGGACTGGTCCGACATAGCCACTTGAGTCATAGTGGACCGTATGACGCCCCGCCGCCTCACTCCGCACCGCCTGGCGCAACAGCTGGGGCCGGCCGGCCCGGGCGTCCCGGCCTATCGCTGGCTCGCGGACGGCATCCGGCTGCTCGTCGCTGACGGACGTGTCCTCCCCGACACGACCCTGCCGGGCGAGCGCGCCCTCACGGCCCAGCTCGGGGTCAGCCGCACGACCGTGGCACGGGCCTACGCCGACCTCGTGGAGCGGGGCTACGCCGAGGCGCGGCAGGGGTCCGGCACCCGCACGCGCCTGCCGGGGCCGCCCGCTCCCGCCGGCGAGGAGCCCTTCGGCCTGCCAGGGCGCACGCTGAGCGGGGACGCGCCTCCGACCGTCGCCGACCTCACCGTCACCGTGCCGCCGACGGTGCCAGGGCTCGTGGCGGCGTTCGAGCGGGCCATCGCCCAGCTCCCGCGCTACCTCGCGGGCAGCGGCTACCACCCGGCCGGGCTCCCCGTGCTCCGGGAGGCGGTGGCCGAGCACTATGCCGCGCGCGGGGTGCCGACCACGCCTGACCAGGTGATCATCACCAGCGGCGCGCTGGCCGGGGTCGCCGCCGTGCTCCGCGCCCTGGCCTCGCCGGGCGACCGGGTGGTCCTGGAGTCCCCGAGCTATCCCAACTCGATCGCCGCACTGCAGCGGCAGGGATCGCGGCCGGTGGCGGTGCCCATGATCGAGGACGGGTTCGACGTCGAGGGGATCGTGACGGCGGCGGCGGCCTCGCGGGCCAGGGCGGCCCTGCTGATCCCGGACTTCCACAACCCGACGGGTCACCTGCTGGACGACGACGGTCGCGCGCTCCTGGTCCGCGGCCTCGCGCGCGCCGGCGTGCCGCTGGTGGTCGACGAGACGCCGATCGACATGGCTCTGGACGCCCCCGTGCTGCCCCGCCCCGTGGCAGCGCACGGCCCGGCCATCAGCGTCGGCTCGTGCAGCAAGTCGCACTGGGGCGGCCTGCGGCTCGGGTGGGTCCGCGCCGAGGGGCCGCTCCTGGCGGCCGTGCAGCAGGCGCGGCTCTCCCTCGACCTCGGCGCCCCGGTCCTCGAGCAGATCGCCCTGGCCGACCTGCTGCGCCACCCCCAGCCGGACACCGAGCGGCGCGCCGCCCTGGTCCACCAGCGCGACAGCCTGCACGCCCTCGTCACCGCGACCCTGCCGGGCTGGGAGGCCCAGGTCCCCCGCGGTGGGCTCAGCCTGTGGTGGCGCCTCCCGCAGCCACGATCGTCCGCCCTGGTCACGGCCGCTGCGCGGCGCGGAGTGCGGCTGGCGCCGGGCGCGGCGTTCAGCCCTGACCGCAGCGGCCTGGAGGGCTACCTGCGGACGCCGTTCACGCAGCCGGTGGAGACGCTGGAGCGAGCCGTGGCCGCGATCGCCGCGGCGTGGGCCGAGATCACCTGAGGCTGCCCTGCACCCGGCCCGCTAGAGCGGGAGCACCTCGATCTCGTAGCGCAGCGTGTGCGAGTCCCCCGGCGCCAGGGTGATCTCGTCGGCGAGCACGTTGCCGCCCTCGACGCAGACCATCCCGGTCCACTCGTCGTCGCCCATGTCGGCGAGGCCGGCGGCCTTGTCCGCCCAGGGGTTCCACACCACGGTGCTGGCCGAGCCGGACGTCGTGATGCGCAGCCGCCGCCCGAGCACCGGGTCGACGACGGTGACGGGGCAGGCCGACCGATAGACGCGGTCCGTCTCGCCCCGCAGGGTCACCGGGCCCTCCTGGCGCCGCGTCGCGCCCTTGTCGGTCTTGTCGACGTAGGACGCACGGTCGAGCCCCTCGAGCGACACCTGCCGCACGTCGCCCACGGCGAGGTAGGTGTGCAGCGCCTCCTCGTAGGTCTCCTCCTGCGACCCGACGTTGGTGACGCGCAGCGCGAGCTCGAGGCGGCGGCCCGCGCGGACGGCATACGTCGCGCGGAGGGCACCCAGGGTGAGGGTCAGCTCGGCCCGTCCCTCCTCGATCACGACGGGCTCCCAGCGCGTGGTGCGCGCGGGTCCGTGGGAGGGCTTGCGGTCGCCGGAGCGGCCGGGGCCGAACCACGGGAAGCAGATCGGCACCCCGCCCCGGATCGCCGTCCCCTCCTCGAGGAGGGTGTCGCGGCTGACCCACAGCACCGGCTGCCCGCCGGTGGGGGTCCAGGTGACGAGGTGCGCGCCCTGCTCGTGGATCGCGGCGGTCGCCTCGGGGCCGGAGATGTCGCGCGGTGCGGGGAGAGTGCCCATGACCAGACCGTATGCCGTGCCCGCGGCGGACGTCACCCGGGGTGACCCCTTCGGGGCAGGCTCGCGGGTCAGACCGACTCGGACGCGCCAGCGCGGCGCACGACCCGGCTCCGCGGCAGGCCCGCCGCGACGAGCTGGGCCCGGGCGCCCCCGGCGACGACGCGCAGGTCGGCCGGGGTGGACAGGTGCTTGGCCACGACACCCGCCACCGCCATCACCGCGGCCGGCCCGAGATAGCCCACCCCCGACAGGTCGAGGACGTGGGGCTGGGTCGGCCGGGGCAGGGCCGCCAGCTCGTCCCGCAGCTGCGGGACCACCTCGGCGGCCCGCGCGGCGTCGACGTCACCCGTGACCGCGATGACCGGGACGCCGCGGTGACGGCGCACGGTCACGACCGGCGGCATGCGCGCGGCGGCCCAGTTCTGGGCGCCACCCCCCTCGGGGGCGTCGCGCAGCGCCGCGCAGCGTGGGTCGAGCAAGACCGACAGGATCCGGTCCAGGTCGGCCGGGTCGCCGACGCGGGAGGTGGCTCCCTCGACCAGGCGGGCGGCTATGGCCCGCACGCGGGTGTTGGTGCGCTGGGAGTACCACCCGAGCAGGGCGAAGGCGTGGTCCGCGGTGATCCCGTAGGCCACGACCAGCACCCCCTTGGCCTGCTCGATGATCGCGCGGGCCTCGACGACCTCACCCAGCTGACCGGTCATCTCCTCCGCGACCGCCTGCTGCACCATGGGTCCGACGTCGAGCAGGTAGCCGGACGCCCCGACCAGGGTGCCGGCGGCGTCATACTCACCGAGGCCCACGGCGAGCACGTCGCGCGACTGGCCGTCGGGTCGGACGAGGCGCCGGCGGTGGGCGAAGGCCTCGCCCCGCCGGAGAGCCGCCGAGGCCTTCTCGGCCAGATCGGCGTCGTCCGGATGGATGTGAGCGATGAACAGGTCCAGACCGTCCGGCCCGCGACCGGGCTCGAGACCGTGGAGGGCGTACAGCTCGGGAGAGATCGACCAGTCCAGGTCCCGAGGGCTGTGCACCTCGACCCGCCACGACGCCGGGCGGATCGTGGGTCGGTCGTCACGCAGGTCGCTCACGTCGCTCCAGAACCATGGGGGTGGGCACCGAGACGGCGCACGGTCTGTCGCTGGGGCTGAACGACGCGCTGGCTCCCGGGCACGGGGCAGCGGACGTATTTTAATCCTTCCTCCGGTCTGGTCCCAACTGCCGACCGGCGCCCACGGCGCTGCTCCCCCGGACGGGCTGCCCACCGTGCCAGAGTGACCGTGCGAGCCGCCTCCGTCGGAGGCGCGTGCCCACGTGGAGGTGGACCCATGCGGACCGCTGCGACCGACCGGATCCGGGTCGGTGCCCTGACCTGTGCCGTGATCCTGGTGCTGGGCGTCGCGGCGCACGCGTTCGTCGGGTGGGCCCGGCACCGAGGACCCGGCCAGCCCCCGGCCGTCAACCCCACCGTCGTCGTGGTCGGTCTCGTCGTAGCGGCCCTGCTGGCGGGCTGGGCCCTGCTGGGCCGGGCGCGCGACCGCGTCACCGAGCGCATCCGCGCCCACCACCCCGAGCGTCGGGTCGTGCTGGCGACGGCCGACCTGCCTGGCGGCGTGGACGGGGCAGACGGCGCAGCTGGCTCGGAGCCCGTCGGGGTGGCCTGGGACGACCCCGAGACCGCCCCTGCCTGGCAGCGAGCCTGCCGCAGCCGGCTGGCCCCGCCGCTCGCCCTCGCGGCGACAGCCCTCCTGCTCCTGCTGGGCACGGGACTGATGACCCGTATGGCGAGCGCAGAGCTGCACGACCGCGGGGTCCGCACGCCGGCGCAGGTGACGGCCTCGGGGTGGACCTACACCGGGCTCGGTCACTCCCCGTGGGTCCGGGTGACCCACGTGGAGGGCGGCCGGACCTATGCCTCGGTCGTGCACGGCGTGGATCCGCAGGTGGTGCCGGTGGGCACGCAGCTGACGGTGGTCGTCGACCCGGACGACCCCGAGACGGTGGGCGCGGTCGACGACCCCGCCCCGTCCGCCGTCACGCAGTGGTGGCAGAACCTCCTGCGTCTCGCGCTGGTGGTGGGTCTCGGCTGGGCCGGGGTGGCCGGGGCACGCATGCTCGCGTGGCGATCGGCGCTGCGGAGCGGGCCGTGGCAGCCGTGGCGCCTGGTGGGCGACGCGCCATACGGTCATGGTCATGCTCACGGTCCCGGCAGCGGCCGCGGGCTCGATCTCGGCGGAGGCCGAGGTCGCGACACCGTGCTGGAGCTGCAGGACTGGACCGGCGAGGTGTCGGTCGTGGCGCGATCGAGCGGCGCTGGTCTGCCACCGCCCGATGACGACGTCGAGGTCGAGGGGTCCGACGAGGGTTCCGACGAGGTGGCCGTGCTGCCCGGGCCGCCGGGTCATCCGCTGCTCGGTCGGCGACTGCTCGTCGACACGTCCGCCGGGGTCGTGGAGGCCACGCTCCCCCGCACCGTGGCCGAGGAGACGCGCCTGCGTCAGCGCTCGAGCACCGCCACGAGGAACCCGCTGCCCTGACGGAACGGCCGCAGATCCCACGACGACAGCATCAGCGACTCGGTGAGCCCCGCCACGCGCGCGTCCATCCGGAACGCCCCGAAGTCGTAGCCGCGCCCGCTGCCGAACCCCACGACCAGGCGCCCGCCGTCGGCCAGGTGCGACCCCATCCGGCGCAGCACCTCCACCCGCGTGCTCGCGGCCAGGAAGGTCATGACGTTGCCGCCGCACACCACGACGTCGAACCCTTCGTCGATCCCCCGCGCCGGCAGGTCCAGCTCGGCGAGGTCACCCACCAGCCAGGTCGGGCCGGGGTGGTCGGCCTCGGCGGCCTCGATCAGCACCGGGTCGACGTCGACCCCGACGACCGTGTGCCCGAGCTCGTGCAGGAAGGCCCCGACCCGGCCGGGTCCGCACCCGGCGTCGAGGATCCGCGAGCCGCGCCCGAGCATGGCGTCGACCATCCGCGCCTCGCCGGCCAGGTCGTGCCCCTCGCGCGCCATCCGACGGAACCGCTCGACGTAGCGCTCGGAGTGGGTGGGGTCGGCGGCGACGATCTGCTCCCAGTCGCTGGGCACGCGGGCCACGGGGCCTCCTCGGGTGGGGTGTGTCAGAGCCTGAGTCTAGGGTGGAGGGACCACAGCACCCGAGCCAGAGGAGTGGACATGGCCGACCAGGGCCCTGCACCGTTCGTGACCGACATCGAGCGAGCGACGCTCGACAACACCATGTTTCGCGACACCCTGTGGACCGGGCAGCACCTGCAGCTGACGGTCATGGCCATCCCGCCGGGGGGCGAGATCGGCCTCGAGATGCACGACGACACCGACCAGTTCCTGCGGGTCGAGGCCGGCCGGGGCCGCGTGATGATGGGCAAGGCCAGCAACGACCTGCAGTTCCAGGAGGTCGTGTCGGACGACGACATCGTGATGGTCCCCGCCGGCTCCTGGCACAACGTCGTCAACATCGGCGACACGGTGCTCAAGGTCTACTCGCTCTACGGCCCGCCTGACCACGTGCACGGCACGCGTCACGCGACCAAGCAGGACGCCGACGAGGACCCCAACGAGCAGCACTGAGGGCGGCCTGATCGACCCGGGGTCGTATGCCGGGCGCCGGGCGCCGGTCGCCGGTCGGGCGTACGTGGGCGCCCGGGATCAGCGGCGTCAGCGCCGGGCCGACGCCAGGCGGGCGCGTCCGCGCTCCAGGGCCGCCTCGACGGCGCTGCCGTCGCCGGCCTGCTCGAGCAGGTCGCTGACGCGGGGCCCGATCGCGTCCACTGCGGCGGTGAGCCGCGCGTCGTCCCACCCCTGGGCGCGGGCGTGCTCGTGGATGACTCCCCCGGCGTTGGCGACGAAGTCGGGGACGAAGGTGATCCCCCGCTCCGACAGCGCCTGCTCGCAGGACGGCTCGTCGAGGATGTCGTTGGCGGCGCCGGCGATGACCCGGCACCGCAGCCGCGGCACGACGTCCATCGTCACCACCCGCGCGACGGCGGACGGGGCGAGCACGTCGCACTCGCAGGTCACGACCTCCGCGACGTCCACGACCTCGCCACCGCACTCAGCGGCGACCGACGCCGCGCGCTCGGCGTCCACGTCGGCCACGAGCACCCGGGCGCCGTCGCGTGCCGCCAGCCGGGCGAGCTCGCCCCCGACGTTGCCCGCACCCTGGACGGCCACGGTGAGGCCGGCCAGCGTCGGGACGTCATACGCCCGCTGCACCCCGGCCCGCATGGCGACGTAGGCACCGCGCGCGGTCCACGGCGAGGGGTCGGCGTCCGCGCAGTAGACGCGGGCGCCGCGGGAGCGGATGACGTCCATGTCCGCGAGCGTGGTGCCCATGTCGACCCCGGGGATGTAGAGACCGTGCGTGCGGGCCACGGCGTCCCCGAACGCCTCGAACAACGCCCGCCGCGCCGGCTCGTCGCGCGTGACCCCGTCCGCCATGATCACGGACTTGGCTCCGCCGTACGGCAGCTCGGCCAGGGCGTGCTTGAAGGTCATGGCCCGGGCGAGCCGCTGCGCCTCGCGGATGGCCGCCGCGGTCGAGGGATAGGGCCGCCACCGCACGCCGCCGAAGCCCGGACCGAGTGTCGTGTCGTCGATCGCGATGACCGCCCGTAGCCCCGTGGTCTCGTCGGCATAGGTGATGACCTGCTCGCTGGTCCAGGGGTCCACCGGGTCCACGAGGTCACGTCGGCCCGCGGCGTCGCTGTCGCTCATGGCCCCGACTCTGCCACCAGCGACGCCCGTCTCCAACGCCGAGTGGTCAGTTCCNNGGAACTGACCACTCGGCGTTGCAGGGTGCCGGCGGGTGCCGTCAGTCGTCGGTGCGGGTCGACCCGTCGGCGTGACGGGCGTGCGCGGCATACTCGTCCAGGTTGACCTGCGGCGTCGGCTGGAGACGGTCGGCAGGGTTGACGGGGTGGGGCACCCGGCCCGGTCGCACCTCGGTGGCGTGCGGGTCGTCGTCCAGCGTGGCGTAGTCGAAGGGGTCGTGGCCCCCGAGGACGGCGTCGGCCTGCGCCTTGTCGAGCGTGCCGGTCCACCGACCGATGACCATGGTCGCGACGGCGTTGCCGGCGAAGTTGGTGACGGCGCGCGCCTCCGACATGAAGCGGTCGATGCCGACGATCACGCCGACGCCGTCGAGCAGCTCGGGGCGGTGGGCCTGCAGGCCCCCGGCGAGGGTAGCGAGGCCGGCGCCGGTGACGCCGGCGGCGCCCTTGGACGCGATGATCATGAACACCAGGAGACCGATCTGCTCGCCCATGCTCATGGGCTTGCCCATCGCGTCGGCGATGAAGATCGACGCCATGGTGAGGTAGATCGCCGTGCCGTCGAGGTTGAACGAGTAGCCGGTGGGGACGACCACGCCGACGGTGGAGCGGTCGACGCCGGCGTGCGTCATCTTGGCCATGAGGTGCGGCAGCGCCGACTCCGAGGACGAGGTGGCGACGATGAGCAGGAACTCGCGGCCGAGGTACTTCAGCAGCTTGAAGATGTTGACCCGGGCGACCAGCCACAGGACGGTGCCCAGGATGACGACGACGAAGAGCAGGCAGGTGACGTAGAAGCCGAACATCAGCTTGAGCATCTCGCCCACGGCCTTGGGGCCGGAGGTGCCGACGACGGCGGCGATGGCGCCGAACGCGCCGATCGGGGCGAGCCACAGGACCATGGTCAGGATGCGGAAGACGACCTTCTGCAGGAGGGCGATGGCGGCGAGGGCAGGCTCGCCCTGCTTGCCCAGCTTCTGGATCGCGAAGCCGACGAGCAGCGCCACGAAGAGCGTCTGCAGCACGGAGCCCGAGATCAGCGAGCTGAAGAGGGTCTCGGGGATGATCCCGCGGATGAACTCGACGGTTCCACCGGCGTGCTCGGCGTCCGCGGCGAGCTTGGCTCCGGAGCCGGGGATCACCGTGATGCCGTGACCGGGCTGGATGAGGTTGCCGACGACGAGGCCGATCGCCAGGGCGAAGGTCGACATGGTGAGGAAGTAGACGAGCGCCATCGAGCCGGCCTTGCCGACGGTCGCTGCGGCCCGCACGGACCCGATGCCGAGGACGATCGTGCAGAAGATGACGGGGCTGATCATCATCTTGATGAGGTCGACGAACGCATCGCCGACCCACTTCCAGCCCTTGGCCGCGTCGGGCGCGACGATGCCGAAGGTGATGCCGGCGAGCACCGCGATGATCACCGCGATGTAGAGCCAGTGGGACCGATCCCGCGGTCGTTCCTTGGGCTCGGGGATGTCGGGCTCGTGGTGTAGGCCATGTCAGCGTTCCTGTCACGTCGTTGGGCAGCGCGCAACAGTATGCAGGCGTGCGGTACGGCATACGAGATCAGATATCTGAACGTCACCTGATCGAGATCGAGTGGCACAGTTGCGGGCATGCGTTCCCTGTGCGTCTTCTGCGGCTCCTCGCCCGGCCGGTCCCCGTCGTATGCCGCCGCGGTGGCCCAGCTCGGGGCCACCCTCGCCGCGCGCGGGACCCGCGTCGTCTATGGCGGGGCCCGCGTGGGCACCATGGGGATGCTGGCCGAGGCCACCCTCGCGGCAGGTGGTGAGGTGGTGGGCGTCATCCCGCAGCACCTCATGGACTACGAGGTCGGCCACGACGGGCTGACCGAGCTGCACGTCGTGGGCTCGATGCACGAGCGCAAGGCGCTGATGGCCGACCTGGCGGACGGTTTCGTGGCCCTGCCCGGCGGGATGGGCACGCTCGAGGAGCTCGCCGAGATCTTGACGTGGGCCCAGCTCGGGCTGCACCGCAAGCCCGTCGGCGCTCTCGACGTGGACGGCTACTGGCAGCCGCTGCTGACCTTCCTCGACCACGCGCGCGACGAGGAGTTCCTGCGCCCGTCCCATCGCGAGCTGCTGATCGCGCGCCCCACGGTGGACGAGCTGCTCGCCGCCCTGGACACGCACGCGCCCGCCGACGGCGACGCGACGGACAAGTGGGTCGACCGCTGACCCCACCCTGCGACGCCGCGACGCCGGAAGCGCCCCTCCACCTCCGACATCGTGAGTGTTTGGTCCAAGAATGTTGGAGAAAGCACTCACGATCTTGGGGTCAGGGGGCGCTGGGCCTGGGAGCCCGTCGGAGCGAGCCGGTCGTATGGCGACACGCCCGCCATTCGTCCGCCAGACGACCCGAACTGAGCTTCCAGCTCACGACGCGCCGCCCACAGCCCTCGAAACGCCTTCCGGACGACCCGAACTGAGCTCCCAGCTCACGACGCGCCGCGCACACGCCCCGAAAGCCCCTCCAGA
>NZ_DCYC01000079.1:32089-33721 GCF_002330965.1 Arsenicicoccus sp. UBA2120 | reverse complement strand
TTGGAGAAAGCACTCACGATCCTGGCTCAGGGGGCGGGGCTGCTGGGCGGAGCCGTCAGGGGGCGAGGGACGCGATCACGTCGGCCGCGGGTGCCTCGGAGCAGGCCTGCCAGCCCGCGCCGGCCCACAGCGACACGCCCTGCGGGTCCCCGGCGGCGACAGCGGCGGCGCGCAGCGGCTTGGTGAGCTGGTCGACCTGCGGGAACACCGATGGCGCGTCCCCGTCATGGGCCTCGACGAAGGCGTTGCGCAGCCCCCGCGCGGGACGCCCGGAGAAGGCCCGCGTCACCACGGCCGACGCCCCCGGCAGCCGCAGCCCCGCCCGGTGCGCCGCCGACGTGCCGGCCTCGGGCGTCAGCAGCAGCGCCGTGCCGACCTGCACGCCCACGGCCCCGGCGCCGAGCAGCCGCCTCACGTCACCTCCGGTGGCCACGCCGCCCGCGGCGACGCACGCCACGCCGAGGCCGGTCACCAGCGGCAGCAGGCCGAGCGCGTCGAGACGGTTGGGCTCGTCCTCGACCCGGTGCGTCGAGCGGTGCCCGCCCGCGTCGAACCCTTGCACGACCAGCACGTCCACGCCCAGCGCCGCGGCGTGCGCGGCCTCGTCCTCGCTCGTGACGGTGACCCACACCTCGCTGCCGACCTCCTGCAGCGCCCCGACGACCTCGGGCGACGGGAGGCCGAACGTGAACGAGACCATCGCCACCGGTTCGACGAGGGTGAGCAGGGCGATCTTGTCGTCATACGCGTCGGTGTCGGACCAGTCCGGCTCGGGGAGGACGGCACCCAGCCGCTCGGCGTCCGCCTGCAGCGCAGAGCGATACGCCTCGACGGCTTCCGCCTCGTTCGCCCGCACGGACCCGGAGGGCACGAACACATTGACCCCGAACGGCAGGTCACCCACCAGGTCGTGGGTCTCGGCGATCTGGTCCGCGACCTGCGCCGGGGTCTTGTAACCGGCGGCGAGGAATCCCGTGCCGCCGGCGTTGCAGCAGGCCCCCACGAGAGCGGGGTTCGAGGGGCCACCCGCCATGGGTGCGGCGACGAGCGGGAGGTCCAGCGTCTCGATCAGGCTCATGCGCCCAGCCTGGCAGACCTGATCTCACCTCGCAGACTGGTCACTTCCCGCCATCGGGAAGTGACCAGTCGGCGGGAAGTGACCAGTCGGAGACGCAGGACCGCCGAGTGGTCACGTCCGTACGTCCCCCTCGGTCGCACGGAAGTGACCACTCGGCGGTGGCCTGGGGCGAGGATCAGTCCTCGGGCATGAGGATCATCAGGGCGAGGTAGACCAGCACCTGCGACCCGGGGATGATCAGCGACGCGACGAAGACGAGACGCACGATGTTGGCCTCGACGCCCAGCTTGCGGCCGATGCCGGCGCAGACGCCCATGGCGATGCGTCCGGAGCGGGGGCGGGTGAGGCCGTTCTTGCGCATGGCGGCGTAGATCGAGTTCACGGGTGTCCTCCTCGGTTGTGGATGTGGCTCCAGCCTGGCCGACGCCGGGCCGCCCCGCCATGAGGGTCACCCCTGATCCGACCCCGTCCGACCCTCAGGGTGCGGGCAGGATCCGCACAGCCTGAGCCTTGACGGCCAGGGTGACGGGGCTGCCGGGCCGCAGCCCGAGCTC
>NZ_DCYC01000079.1:0-31998 GCF_002330965.1 Arsenicicoccus sp. UBA2120 | reverse complement strand
GCCTGCGTGGGTGGCCAGCTCGGTGACGAGGGCCGGTATGACGGTCCGCGGGCTGCCGGTCACGGGTCCGACGTGCACGGCGACGTCGGCCGGATCGCACAGGGCCACCGCCTCTGCGCCGACCGGCAGGTCGCCACGACCGTGGACGACGAGGCCGTCGGGCAACCGCACCTGGCCGGGGGCCATGACCACGCCGCGCAGGAGGTTTCGGCCGACGAACCGCGCCGCGAAGGGGCTGCGGGGTGCGTCGAGCAGCTCGACGGCGGGGCCTCGCTCCGTGACCCGGCCCGCCTCGACGACAGTGACGTCGTGCGCGAGCGACACGACGTCGAGCAGGTCGTGGGTGACGAGCAGGACGCGGGTCGCGCTGCCGTGCAGCAGGTCTCGCAGGACGTGCCGCACGTCGGCGGCGACCTCGACGTCGAGGGCGGACAGGGGTTCGTCGAGCAGGAGCAGGTCGGGCTGGACGGCGAGCGCGCGGGCGAGGGCGACGCGCTGCGCCTGGCCGCCGGACAGCTCGGAGCCGCGGCGTCGGGCCAGGTGGGCGATGTCGAGGCGCTCGAGCCACTCGTCTGCGCGCACCCCCGCCTCGCGCCGCGGGATCCCCTGGGCGCGCAGCCCGAAGGCCACGTTGCCGCGCACGTCCAGGTGGGGAAAGGCGAGGGGGTCCTGGCCGAGCAGGGCGACGCGGCGCCGGTGCGGCGGCAGCCAGGTGCCGGCGTCGGTGTCGACGAGGACGCGGTCGCCGAGGACCACGCGGCAGCGGTGGGGCCGCAGCAGGCCGGCGACGACCTCGAGGACCGTGGACTTGCCCGCACCGTTGGGGCCGACGAGGGCGGACACCCCTGCCCCGTCGAAGGTCTCGTCGATGACGACCCCGCGCTCAGGGACCTCCACGCGCACCTGGAGGGCCGTCACGCGACACGCTCCCGCGCACTGGGACGGTGCACGAGCCCGACGACGACCCCGGCGACGACGACCAGGACGAGCGAGAGCGCCACGGCCGCAGCGGGATCCGTCTCGCGCTGGAGATAGACCTCGAGCGGGAGCGTGCGGGTGACGCCCTGCAGCGACCCGGCAAAGGTCAGCGTCGCGCCGAACTCGCCCAAGGAGCGGGCGAAGCACAGCACCGTCCCCGACAGCAGCCCCGGCAGCACGAGCGGGAGGGTCACGCGGCGCAGCACCGTCGTCGGTGAGGCCCCCAGCGTCGCCGCCACGGTCTCGTAGCGCTCCCCCGCCGACCGCAGCGCCCCCTCGAGGGACACGACGAGGAACGGCAGCGCCACGAACGCCTGCGCGAGGACCACCGCCGTCGTCGTGAATCCCACCTGTATGCCGAGCAGCTCGAGGTGCTGCCCGAGCAGCCCGCGCCGCCCGAAGGTCAGCAGCAGCGCCAGCCCGCTCACCACCGGCGGCAGCACCAGCGGCAGCAGGACGAGGGCCCGCAGGACGCCGAGACCGGGCAGTCGGGTGCGGGCCAGGACGAGCGCGAGCGGCACCCCGAGGACGAGGCACAGCGCGGTGCTGGCGAGCGCGGTGCGCAGACTCAGCCCCAGCGCCGCGAGCGAGGACTCGCTGGTCACCAGCTCGACGAAGCGCGACCGGTCGACCTGGGCCAGCATCGCCACGAGCGGCAGCAGCACGAACGCCGCTCCCGCGAGCGCCGGCAGCCAGGCCCACCAGGGCAGGCGGCCGGCCTCGACGCGAGGACCCCTGCGGCTCACGGCTTCTGGAACCCGGTCTCGGTCAGCACCGCCCGGCCCTGCGGACCGGTCACGAGGTCGACGAAGGCCTGGGCGTCGGCGCCGCGCGCCGTCGCCGTGACGGCGATGGGATAGGTGTTGACGGCGGCGGAGGCCTCGGGGAGCGGTATGACGCGCACCGCGGAGCCCGCCGACCGCGCGTCCGTGGCGTAGACGATGCCGGCATCCGCCTGGCCCGCCCGGACCTTGCCGAGGACGTCGGTCACCGACTGCTCCTCGCTGACGGGCTTGAGCGTGACGCCCGAGGACCTCTCGACGCGCTCGGTCGCGGCGCCGCAGGGCACCGGGGGCGCGCACACGACGACGGACACCCCGTCCCGCGCGAGGTCGGCGAGGCGGGTGACCTGCCGGGGGTTGTCAGGCGGGGTCACGATCGTCAGCGTGTTGGTGGCGAAGGGGCGCGGCTCGGCGCCGAGCAGGCGTGCGCCGAGCGCCTTGGTCATGGTGCGCTCGTCGGCGGTCGCCAGCACGTCGGCCGGCGCCCCCTGCTCGAGCTGGGCCACGAGGTCGCTGGACCCGGCGAAGCTGAAGGACACCGTCGAGCCGGGGTGCGCGCGTTCGTACTCCGCGCCGAGCCGGGTGAAGGTCTGCCGGAGGCTGGCGGCGGCGAAGACCGTGAGCGTCCGCGTCGCCCCAGCCGTCGCCGAGCCGGAGGAGCCAGAGCCCGAGGAACCCGCGCCCGAGGACCCGGCGCTCCTGCCCGAGGCGCCGGACCCCGACGCGGCGCTCCTGCTCGGGCCGGTGGCGGCCCCGCACGCGGACACGGCGAGGACCGGTGCGGCGAGCACGGAGGCGGCGACCAGCGCGGTGCGGGTCAGGGGTGTGCGACGCGCGGTCGGCATACGGCCGGTCACGACTGCCCCGCCGGGGTCTCGACGATCACCGTGGTCGCCTTGACGACGGCCACGGCCACGCGCCCGGGCTCGAGCCCGAGCGTCTCCGCCGAGCGGCGGCTCATCAGGGAGACCATCGTGAACGGGCCGCACTGCAGGGACACCTCGGCCATGACGCCGTCCGCGACGACCTCCGTCACCAGCCCGACGAGGCGGTTTCGGGCCGAGGAGCCGACCCCGAGCACGTCGGGGAGCTCGGCCGCCTGCTCGCGGGCGAGGCGGGCGAGGTCCGGCCCGTCCACGACGAGGCGCCCTGACGCGTCCTTGCCGGCGCCGAGCTGGCCCTGGTCGACCCACCGCCGCACGGTGTCGTCGCTGACCCCGAGCAGCGCGGCGGCGTCCTTGATGCGGATGCGTTCCACGACGAGCCTCCCATCCTGACCGCAGATGCGGAAAGGACCGAGCATAGCCGCCGCAGATGCGGCGCTCAGTCAGGCTGGCGGGTCTCGATGGTGAAGCCCTGGTCGACCAGGCGCGCGGCATAGATCTCGCCCAGCCCGGTGGCCGGGGTGAGGACACCCGCGATCTCGGGCAGGCGCGGCCGGTCGAGGACCAGGGCCAGCGCGGCCTCGCCGATCATCACGGCGGTGCCGTCGTAGCCCGGGTCGAACGGCGCCGACACGGTGGTGACGTAGCGAGCGCCCGTCGTCGTGGTCGCGTGGACCTCCATGACGAACTCACCCGCGGCGCGGGACTTCTCGCTCGGACCCTCGCCCGGCGAGGGCAGCACCCGGTCCACGACCTGCCGCAGCCCGGGGGTGGAGAAGCCCGTGACCAGCGCCGGCATGACGGCGGCCATCGCGACCGCCTTGAGCGGCGCAGCGCCCTTGCGCCCGGTGTCCACGACCTCGCGGTAGCGCATCCCCCGGCCGTAGCTCCACCCCGCGAGCGCGTTGCTGCGTCGCACGATCTGACCGTTGTAGGCGCCCATGAAGAACGGCGCCGCCCAGGACCCGGTATCGGCGCTGCGCTCGAGCCACACCTGGCCGATGCGGCCGACCGGCTCCGGCTCGGCGTCGCGGTCGGGGCTCAGGGCATAGGGGTCGATCGCCACGCGGACCTTGGACCGGTCGCCCCGCACCGTGTCGACCTGCACCCGCATGGAGTCCAGGGTCCCGCCGCTGAAGCCGCCCCGCATGCGCCGGACGTGCAGCGTCGTCTCGAGCAGCGTGCCCTCGCCGTCCTCGTGCGCCTGGTCCGCGGTGAGCAGCACCCCGAGGTCGGACGGCACGGAGTCGAAGCCGCACGAGTGCACGACCCGCGCCCCCGAGTCCCGCGCCGCCTCGTCGAAGCGGTCGATCGAGTCGCGGACGAAGAGGGTCTCGCCGGTCAGGTCGACGTAGTCCGTGCCGAGCTCGGCGCACACACCGACCAGCGGCAGGCCGTGCCGGGCGTAGGGCCCGACGGTGGACAGCACCACACGGGTCCGCACCGCCATGGTGGCCAGGGACACCGCGTCGTCCGAGTCGGCCACCACGAGCGGCCAGTCCGCGGCCCGGGCCGGCAGCCCCGCCCGCACCGACTCGAGACGCCCGACCGAGCGTCCTGCGAGGGCGATCCGCACGCCGTCCGGCGCGTGACGGGCGAGGTGGCCCGCGATCAGGCCCCCGACAAACCCCGTCGCTCCGTAGACGACGATGTCCAGCTCGCGATCCGCGGTGGGGGTGGTGGGGGGGCTCGGGCTGGTCATGGCAAACCTCTCGCACGACGACGACGGCAGGATGTCGACCGATCCCACCACGCCCGCCGGACCGGGACAACCATCCCGCCCGGACCTTGGACCGTCTATGGACGCGGCAAGCCCCGCCGCCTACGCTCTGGTAACCCTCGATCACGGGGGTGACCACGCCCGTGCAACGACGCCAGGAGCATCCGATGGCCAACCTCGCCCAGATCCTCACCGACACCGCGTCCCGGCACGGTGACCGGATCGCCGTCCGGCAGGACGAGGAGCAGCTCACCTATGCCGAGCTCGACCAGCGCGTGGCGCTCGCGGCGGGGTGGTTGCGCAGCCAGGGCGTCGGTCCCGGCGACCCTGTCGTGCTGAGCCTGCCCAACATCACGGCGTTCGTGGTCGCCTACTACGGCATCCTGCGCGCTGGCGGGGTCGTCGTGCCGATGAACCCGCTCTTCAAGCCCCGCGAGGTGGCCTACTACCTGCAGGACTCCGGTGCCCGCCTCATCATCGCCGCGACGCCCGACGCCGCTGAGGGAGCCGAGGAGGCGGGAGCGACCTTCGTGCCCGTCACCGACCTGCCCGGCCTGCTCACGGCGGCCGAGCCCGTCACCGAGGCGGTCGACCGGGACGACGAGGACACCGCGGTCATCCTCTACACCTCCGGCACCACCGGACGCCCCAAGGGTGCCGAGCTGCGGCACCGCAACCTGCGCAGCAACGCCGAGGTCTGCGGCCGCACCCTCCTGCGCCTCACCCCCGAGGACACGGTCGTGGGGTGCCTGCCGCTGTTCCACGTCTTTGGCATGACCTGCGCCATGAACACCGCGATCTTGGCCGGCGCGACCCTCAGCCTGATCCCGCGGTTCGCGCCCGACAAGGCGCTCGAGGTCATCCAGCGCGACCGGGCCACGATCTTTGAGGGGGTGCCGACGATGTATGCCGCCATGCTGCAGGCCGCGCGCGCCGTCACGGCCGCCGGTGGCGAGATCCCCGACCTGTCCTCGCTGCGCACCTGCATCTCCGGGGGCGCGTCCCTGCCCGTCGAGGTGCTGCGGGCGTTCGAGGAGACCTTCGACGCGATGATCCTCGAGGGCTACGGACTGTCCGAGACGTCACCCGTCGCGTCCTTCAACCACCCGGAGCGGGTGCGCAAGCCGGGATCGATCGGCACTCCGATCGAGGGCGTCGAGATGGACCTGCGCACCCCCGAGGGCGAGCCGGTGCCCGAGGGCGAGATCGGCGAGATCGTCATCAAGGGCGCCAACATCATGCGCGGCTACTGGGGCCGGCCCGACGCCACGGCCGAGGCCATCCAGGACGGCTGGTTCCGCTCCGGGGACCTTGGGCGGCGGGACAGCGACGGCTACTACTACATCGTCGACCGGGCCAAGGACATGATCATCCGTGGCGGCTACAACGTGTACCCGCGCGAGGTCGAGGAGGTGCTCTACGAGCACCCCGGCATCCTCGAGGCCGCCGTCGTGGGGCAGCCGCACGAGCACTACGGCGAGGAGGTCGCGGCCTTCGTCGCCCTCAAGCCCGAGTCGGGGCTGGCCGCCGACGACGCCACGGCCGAGGAGCTGCGCGAGTTCTGCAAGGCCCGCCTCGCGGCCTACAAGTACCCCCGCCACATCAGCTTCGTCGACGCCCTGCCCAAGGGCGCCACGGGCAAGATCCTCAAGCGGGAGCTCCCCACCTCCTGACGGCGCGTCCGCCGCGGGCCCGTCGGGCGCTCCTGTCGGGCGCTCATGTCGGGCGCTCATGTCGGGCGGGGTGAGGCCGAGGGGACGCAGATGTCGCGTCGCGCGGCGTGTCGCACGCATCTGCGTCCCCTCGACGTCCAGGCGTGGTCACGCAGGCCCAGAATTCTGTACAGTCGAGACATGGCCGTCCTCACGATCACCGAAGCCGCCTCGGCCGGCATCTCCACGCTCGTCCGCCGCGCCGAGGCCGGCGAGGGAGTGACGCTGTCGCGTCACGGCCGAGTGGTGGCCGAGGTGGTGCCCGAGCACGAGATCGAGGCCCTGCGCAGGGATCGCGAGACGCTGCGGGAGGCGGCTCTCGTCATGGCGCGGCTCGCGACGGACTCCGGCGCCCGCACCGATCTCGACGAGGCGATCGAGCAGTTCGGCCTGACCCGAGCCGAGCTCGAGGCTGAGCTCGCGCTCGACATCACCGCGCGCCAGGCATGACCGACGGCCCGGGCCGCCGGTGCGTCGTCCGTCTGACCGACGATGCGGTGGACGACCTGCGCCGGCTGCACAAGAAGGATCCCCGCATCGTCCGGGCGGCCTTCACCAAGATGCTCCTGCTCGAGCGCTCCCCCGACGCCGGCGAGCCGCTGCTCGGTCCCCTCGTCGGGTTCCGCAAGCTCGTGGTCGGCGACCGGGACTGGCGCATCATCTGGCGAGTCACCCGCGACGCCGACGGGACCACGGTCCTGGAGGTCTCCGAGGTGTGGGCCGTGGGGGCTCGCGCGGACAGCGAGGTCTACGCCGAGCTGCGCGAACGCCTCGAGCGCATGGGAGACGCCCCCGAGCTGCGCCCCCTGGCAGCGGTGGTGGCGTCGATGGGGCGCCTCTACGAATCCACCCCCGTCACACCGGAGCCCGCTCCCGCGCCGGACCTGCCCCCATGGCTCCAGACAGCGTTGCGCGCCGAGCTGCACCTGACGGACCAGGAGATCGCGGGCCTGTCTCCCCTCGAGGCCCAGCGCCTGCTGACGCAGCACTGGTCGCGCCCGCCCACCTCCTGACGGTGCGTCCGCGGGGGCCCGTCGGGCGCTCATGTCGGGCGCTCATGTCGGGCGGGGTGAGGCCGAGGGGACGCAGATGTCCCATCGCGCGGCGTGTCGCACGCATCTGCGTCCCCTCGACGCCCGACGCCCGACGCCCGAGGCGCGCGGTGCGCGAGGTCGGCGGAGACACGACTCGACCAGTGCCCGCTCAGGCGGACGCGGCCATCGACGTCCAGGTGTGGTTGCGGTTGCGGCCGAGCGTATGCCGGTACGCCGCCGCCAGCCGGGCCGCCACCTCGCGCGTCGGCCCGACCGGGTCGAGGACGGGCACGGGCAGGTGCTGCACGGTCTGGCGCAGCCGCACGGTGAACGACCCGGTGACCAGCTCCCACGGCACCACCGCGACGTGACCCCGCGTGCGGGACCGGTGGTGGCGGACCTGCTCCTCCAGACGGTCCGCGCGGCAGGGGATGACGCGGGCCGGGGTCTGCGCCTGGATCGTCATACCGGCCCAGGCGAGCGAGACCTCCACCTCCGACTCCCAGCCGAACGGCGCGACCACCAGGCAGACGTCCTCCGGCGAGTCGAGGCCCTGGTCGAGCAGGCGGCGCCCGAGCGCCGTGGCGATCGTCCCGTCCGTCCCGAGGGCGCTCGCCACGACCGCGCCGCTGCCGGCCCGGGCCAGCTCGGTCTGGATCTCCTCCAGGAGCTGACGCTGCGGCGTGAGCGAGAGGGGCACGACCACGGTGGGGGCGGTGGATGTCGAGTCGAGGTGGCAGGCCAGGCGCTGGGGCGTGGCGAGGCGGAGGTCCACGCCGCGCAGCTGCTCACCCGCGCGGGAGAGCAGCACGAGGAGCGGGGAGCGCTCCATCGGGGCGATGCGGGCGACGCCGATCACGGTGGGACGGTAGGTCGAAGGCATGGTGAGGCCGGTCACACCTGTGACGCTACGCGCCGAAGATCACGGCTCGGTGTTGTTGATGTTTCAGGCACTTTTCGGCGTGGATCGTCATGCGGACCGGTGGATGAAGTCGCTGAGCGCGCTGCGGGATCCCCTCCCTAGACTGGCGGTTCGCGGACCCAGGAGGTGCGGTCACATGCAGGTGGCGTGGTGGGGACTCATCCCCTTCGTGACGATGCTGCTGTCCATCGCGGTGCTGCCGCTGCACCCCGTGACGGCGCGCCACTGGGAGCGACCCAAGGTCCAGGCGGCGGTCGCGCTCGGGCTCGGCCTGCCGACGGCTCTGTGGGTGGTGCTCGCCGGCGAGCACACGCTCGTCTGGCACGCCCTGCTGGAGTACGCCCAGTTCATCACCCTGCTGCTGTCGCTGTTCGTCGTCGCGGGCGGGCTCTTCCTCGCCGGTGACATCCGGGCGACACCCCGCAACAACACCGCGTTCCTGGCCGTCGGCGGGGTCCTGGCGAGCTTCATCGGCACCACCGGCGCCGCGATGCTCCTGATCCGCCCGCTGCTCAACACCAACTCCGAGCGTCGCCACAAGGTCCACACGATGGTCTTCGCGATCTTCGTCGTCGCCAACTGCGGCGGCCTGCTCACCCCGCTCGGCGACCCGCCGCTGTTCCTCGGGATGCTGCGCGGCGTCCCCTTCACCTGGACCTTCTCGCTCGCCCCCGAGTGGCTCTTCGTCAACGTGCTGCTGCTCGTCACCTACTACGGCGTCGAGCGGCGGGCCTACCGCGACGAGCAGGCGGCCGACCTCGAGGCGGACGAGGCCCAGCAGACCCCCCTCGGCCTGCACGGCCGGGCCAACATCGTCTGGCTGGCCGTGATCGTCGCCGCCGTGGCCTTCCTGCCGTCGGTCGACGTCCACGCCATCGAGTCCGGGCACGCCGGCGTCCTGCAGCTGGTCCCCTGGCGCGAGCTGGTGATGCTCGGGGCGGCGGGCGCGTCATACCGGCTGGGAGACAAGCGGACCCGCTTCGAGGACAACGGGTTCACCTGGGCGCCGATCGTCGAGGTCGCGGCGCTGTTCATCGGCATCTTCCTCACGATGATCCCGGCGCTGCGCTTCCTGCGGCAGGTCGCGCCGTCGCTGCCGCTCGGCGAGGTCACCTTCTTCCTCTTCAGCGGTGGCCTGTCCGCGGTCCTCGACAACGCCCCGACCTACGCGACCTTCTTCGAGATGGCCTCGCAGCTGCCCGGCGAGCCGCGCGTCGCCAACGTGCCCGAGCTCTACCTCACCGCCATCTCGCTCGGGTCCGTGCTGTGCGGCGCGATCACCTACATCGGCAACGGCCCCAACTTCATGGTCAAGTCCGTCGCCGAGAACGCCGGGGTCACCATGCCCAGCTTTGGCGGGTATGTCGTCCGCGCCCTGCGATGGCTGGTCCCCGTACTGGCCGCGATGGTGCTGGCCTTCATCGCCGACCCGTGGTGGTGCCACCTCATGGGCTGGGCCCTGGGCGCCGGGATCGCGGTGCGCGGGTTGCTGGCGCTGCGCGTGCCGCTCACCCCGGCGGCGGACGACACCGCCACGCCGGCCCGGGGCTGAGCGCGCCCCAACGCCCACCCCCACGTGACCAAACTGCTGCCCCACCGCACCTCCACCACGCCCACCCCACCCCCACGTGACCAAACTGCTGCCCCACCGCACCTTGGACCGTGCACGGATCGGTCGACGCCGTTAGGGGGCCTCCACCGGCGCGTAGATGGTGCGGTCCAGGCGGTGCTGGGCCGCCCAGCGCTGCTCGCCGTAGGACCAGTGCCACCACTCGAGCGGGTAGGGCGCGAGCCCGGCGCCGGTCAGCACCTGCCCGAGCAGACGCCGCAGGTCGCGCGCCACGCGCCGATGGGCCTCGTCGTCGTCGCCCACCGACTCCAGCGCCAGCAGGTGGGCCGCGTCGTCGAAGCTGTCGAAGTCGGTGCCCAGCGCCAGCGCCACCCCCTCGTGGGCGAGCGTCAGGTCGACCGCCCCACCCGTGGTGTGCGGCGCCATGCGCGTGGAGGACGCCGGGTCGGAGACGTAGCCGTCGAGCGGCTCGCCGGTCTGCTCGCGGTAGTAGGCGAGCAGGTCGCCCTGGAACCGGGACGTCCGCCACCCGTCGAGCACGACCAGCGAGAACCCGTCCGGCAGGGCGTCCTGGGCCTGCAGGAGCCGCTCGACCACGCCGCGACGCAGCCGCATCCCGAGCGGCGCGGTCGGCAGGTCGAGCTCGCCATAGCAGTGGCGGCGGCCCAGCTCTGGCGGCAGGACCACCAGCGGCTCCCCGCACTCGCCGGCCCCGACCGCGTCCACCGCCTCCTCGGACGCGGCGGGCACCAGCGGCGGCAAGGACGGCGCGAGCGACGAGAGCACATGCAGCAGAGCAGGATCCGGGTCGGTGAGCCATGGGACTGGCGTGGGGGCCGACCGGGGGGAGGTCATGGGCGCGTCCCCCTCGACGCCTCCGGCGCCCCCTCGACCAGGGTGTCGGCGTACTCGCCGAGCAGCGCGTCCAGCGCCTCCTCGCGAGGCAGGGAGCGGCTCACGGCATACAGGATCGCGCCGAGGCCGAGCCACACCCCGAGGATGAGGTACTCCGCTGGCCAGACGAGCGAGATCCCGGTGCCCGGCCACAGTGCCATGACGATGACGAGCGCCGCCCCCAGCGCACCCACGGCCGGGATCCACGACGTCTGCAGGCGTCGACGCGCCGCGAGGTGCGGATAACGCCGGGGCAGCGCGTACTTCGCCAGCACGACCATGATCCACACGGCGCCGAGATAGATGCCGCCGGTGTCGAGGAACCACACCACCGCCGCCTTGCCGAGCCAGCCGAGCGCCAAGGTCACCACGACGGTGAAGACCAGCGCGTTGCGCGGGGTGCCCCGGCGCGCGTCCAGCCGCGCCAGCCCGGCGGGCAGCAGCCCGGCGCGCGCCATGGCCACGACGACGCGGGACGTCGCGATGAACAGCCCGAGGAAGCTGGTCAGCAGACCGAGGATCGCGATGGCGAACGCCCCCCACCCGAGCACCGGGAAGCCCGCGGCCTTGAACGCGTCGATCGTGCCGAGCTTCATGCCCGCGACCTCCTCCCACGGCATGACCCACGCGCTCGACAGCAGGACGAGGCAGTAGAAGGTGCCCGCCAGCAGGACCGTCCAGATGACGGCGCGCGCGATCCGCCGCGGCGGCAGGTCGGCGTCCTCGGCGAGCACCGCGACCAGTCCGAAGCCCGCCATGTAGGTCATCCCCGGCACCACGAAGCGCAGCGTGTCGGTGAGGGCGTTGTGGTCGGCGGCATACGGCGGCCAGAAGTTGCCGGGTGAGCCGGCGGCGAACCCGACCACCACCAGGGCCAGCCCGATCACCACCATCGCCGCGAACAGCACGACCTGCACCTGCGCGCCGACCTCCACGCCCCACCAGTTGAGGGCGAAGAGCAGCAGCGTCAGCGCCACCCCGGCGATCAGCACGGGCGCCGTGACCGCCTCCCCGTTGATGGAGTAGAGCGGGTGCTCCTCCATCACCGGCATGAACTTGCCGAGCAGCAGCCCGAAGGCCGTGACGTAGAAGGCGAGGCTCGACACGTAGGCACCGATCAGCATCCACCCCGTCAGGAAGCTCGCGGGCCGCCCGAGGATCGTGAACGAGTAGACGACCTCCCCACCCGCGCGCGGGAACAGCGTGGTCAGCTCCGCGTAGGCCAGCGCCACGCACGCCGCCAGCAGCGTCCCGATGGCGAGGCCGAAGATCATGCCGCCCGCGCCGTACTGCTCGAAGAACGCCGAGTTGGTGTAGATCCAGCTCGACCCGATGACCCCCGCCACCCCCAGCGCGATCAGCGGGAGGAACCCGAGGGTCTTCTTGAGCTCGGCCATGAGGGTGCCTCACCTTCGTCGGGGACAGGAGCCGTATGGCGAGAAGCCGCCACCTCCGTCATACTCCATCGTGGCTGCCGTGGCCACCCCCATCTGCCGGGTCCTGGACACGGGCGCCGGTGGTCCCCCTAGGCTCGACGGGTCACAGCAGATCGATCGAGGGGGAAGTCTCGTGCGTCGCACGCTCGTCATCACCACCATCGCCGCCACCGCGCTGGGTCTCAGCGCGTGCGGGGGCGCACCCAAGGACCTGTCCCAGGACATGACCAAGTCGTCCATGCTGGAGGCGGGGGACCTGCCCGACGGCGGCTGGGAGGCCGGCTCCGTGGACGAGACCAAGCCCAAGCAGGACGACAAGTCGGCCGAGCAGATCTTCAAGAATGCCAAGGACGTCCCGCAGGCCTGCAAGGACGCGATGAACGCCATGAGCACGATGTCGGCCGACAACCCGTCGTCCTACGCCAAGCGCAGCTTCACCAAGGGCAGCGGCACGGACAAGACCCAGGTCGAGGTGGTCGTGGAGACGCTCGGCAAGGCCAAGGACGTGCCGGCGCAGCTGACCAAGGTGGCGGACTCCTGCAAGACGATCAAGATGGGGACCGGGGCCGTGTCGATCGACCTCAAGATGAGCTCGCCGAAGCTCGAGACCAAGGACGCCAAGGGCCTTCAGATGTCGGCCGAGGCGATGGGGCAGAAGATGGCGGTCTCGATGGGCGCCGTGAACCGCGGCAACAACCTCGTGGTCGTGCAGACCCAGGGCACGGACGTCGACAAGGCCAACAAGCTCGTTGACACCGTCCTCGGCAAGCAGGCGGAGAAGGTCGAGAAGACCGCCGGCTGAGCACCGACACGGCCGTATGACGAAGGGCCCGCCCCAGATCGCTGGGACGGGCCCTTCGGCCAGGCTCAGCGCTGGGGGCCGAGCCCCGTCAGCTTGCCCGAGATGCCGCCGGCCGCGCGCAGGGCCGCGCCCTCCTCGAAGGAGGCGGTCGGCATACGACGGTTGGCGGTCTTGGCCTCCTCGACCATGGCGAGCAGGAGCCTGCCTGGGTCCTCGTCGGGCCACAAGTAGAGCGCCATCGCGCCGGGGATCGAGTTGACCTCGTTGACGTAGATGTCGGTGCCGTCGGTGAGGAAGTCGAGGCGGTTGATGCCGGTCAGGCCGGTGAGCTGCTGGACCTGGCGGGCGAGCTCGCGGGCCTGCGCCTCGAGCGCCGGGTCGATCTGCGCGGGTAGCTCACGCGGCGCGGAGGTCATGCCGTCGGCCCCGCCGCCCATGTACTTGCCGGCGTAGTCGTAGATCGCGCCGCCCTCCTTGCGCAGGGGCTTCTCGATCAGCGAGGTCTTGAGCTGCGGGGCGGTGGTGAAGGAGATGTTGAGGTCCCACAGGTCCTCGCGGTAGGGCTCGACGACCGCGCCGGCGCGCATGTGCAGGCTGGACTTGAGCAGGGCGAGGGCCGTGTCGTAGTCCTCGACGACCTCGATGCCGATCGACGAGCCACCGAAGCGCGGCTTGACGATGTAGGGCCCCTCGAAGCTGGGCCGGAAGTCCGGGGAGACGATCTCGCGGCGCAGCGCCGGGACGCCCGCGTCGGCCATCAGTGCGCCGAAGGCCAGCTTGTCCATGCCGAGCGCCGCGGCGGCCGGGGACGAGCCGGTCGCCGGGACGCCCAGCAGCTCGAAGAGCGCCTGCGTCCCGCCCGACTCACCGGCGCCGCCGTGCAGGGCGAGCAGCACCGAGCCGAGGTCGAGGGTCTTGGTGCCACGGAAGCCGGCCTTCATCTGGAAGCCGTCGTCGGCGCCGGCGCCGATCTTGAGCTCGACCCTCTGCGCCTTGGCCGGGGCGCCGTCGAGGTAGTCCCGCGCCTCGGTCTGCGCCGGCACCGCGTGCCAGCGGCCACCGCGGTCCCAGTAGAGGCACTGGACCTGGGCGCCGGCGCGCTGCAGGACGCGCTCGCACTGCAGCCCGGTGAGGATGGAGATGTCGTGCTCGGCAGACGGCCCGCCGAAGACGACGGTCACGGTCTGGGACATGGTCGTGAGACCTTTCTGCAGACGGCAGGGTGGCTACAGGCGATCGTATGCCGCTCGCCCGCCGCGCGGCGGGGGTGAGCGTCTCGCGGCGCGCCGCCCTCACCGCCGTCAGGGGTAGTTGTCGGGGAGGTCGTTCTCGAAGAGCACCACGTCGCCCGCGCGCGTCTCGGGCATGATCGCGGCGGCCGCCTCCTCGCGCGAGGCGTAGGTGCGGACCTCGCCCGGCTGGCCGGAGGCACCGGCGAGCAGGGCCCGCTTGTTGGTGAGCTGCGTGATGGCGAGCACCTGGTTGGGGGCGGCCGTCGCGTCGGCGCCGAACGCCCGGTTGCGCTCGGCCTGCTGGTCGCCCAGCTCGACCATGCCCGGGGTGATGGTGTAGATGCGCCCGCCCTCGCCCACGGCCGCCCGGGCCGAGCGCAGCGCGGAGGCGGCGCCGTCGGGGTTGGAGTTGTAGGTGTCGTCGATGACGGCCACGCCGCGGTCGTCGCGCTGCAGCTCGGCGCGGTGCGCGGCGCCGGGCAGGTCGACCATCAGCGGCGCAAGGGTGGCGGGGTCGACGTCGAGCGCGCGGGCGATGCCCACGGCGACGGCCAGGTTGATCGGGTGACCGGCGGCGGGCGCGTCGACCGTCGTGACCTGCGCACCGTCGACGGTGACCTCCCAGCGACCCTCGTCGACCGGAGCCACGACCACGTCGGCCCGCGCACCGGGCGTCGTCGAGCAGCGCACGACCCGCTTGACACCGTCGAGGCGGTCCGCAAGCTCAGCCAGCTCGGGCACGTCGACGTTGAGGACCGAGATCGCGGCGTCCTCGGTGATCTCGGACTTGGCGCGCACGATGGTCTCGCGGTTCTTCATCCGCTCGAGGTGGGCCTCGCCGATCGTCGTGATGGCGGCGATCGTCGGGGGAAAGACGCGGCACAGCTCGCGGATCTCGCCGGGGCCGTAGGTGCCCATCTCGGCGACGAAGACCTCGGTGCCGGGCACGAGCCGGTCGTTGACGGTGCGCGACAGGCCCATGAGGTTGTTGAACGACGCGGGTGAGGCCACGGCGGCGTGCGAGCGCGACAGCAGCTGGTTGACGTAGAGCTTGGTCGACGTCTTGCCGTAGGACCCGGTGATCGCGACGACGGTCGGGCGCAGCCGGCGCAGCTTGTCCTGGGCCTCGACAACCCACCGCTGGGCCAGCTTCTTCTCCACCGGGCGCATGATCGCCATCGCCAGATCGATCGTCGGCACCGCGAGCAGGGCGACCACGGCGGCGGCATACGGCCCACCGAGCAGACCGGCCGCGGCGGCGAGGACCACCTGCAGACCGACGGTCGCGCCGGTGAGGCGCTTCATCCGGTCGGTCCAGCCGAACCTGGCGGAGCGGCCGCGCACCGGCAGGCCGAGCGGCCAGGCGGCGATCGCGGCGAGCCCGAGCAGGGTGACCGGCTCGGCCCACAGGCCGGCGGCGATGCAGAGCGCGGCGGCCGCGAGGAGCAGCTGGTTCTCGGGCTTGACCCTGCTCCACAGCCCGGCCATGGCCAGGCCCCGGCCCGGCTCGTAGTGCTCGCGCTGCGCGACCCGCAGCCAGCGCGAGTCCTCGGCGGCGAGGGCGGCCGCGACGGCGGCCCAGGTGATGGCGTCGAGGATCACGCGTCGGTCTCCTTGCTGGTCGGGGCGTCTGCGGTCGTGTCCGTGGGGAGCTCGGCGGGAGCGTCGGCGAGCAGCCGGTCCAGCGCGGCGCGCAGCTGTGCGGTCAGGGCCGCGTCGATCAGGTGGGAGGACCCGGGGACCACCTCGAGCCGGGCCGTCGGCCCGGCGATCTCGGCGGCCCGGCGAGCCATGGGGACGGTGGCGGCCGTGTCGCCCTCGCCCCACACCATCTCGACCGGTATGCCGGCCGCGCGCACCGCCTCGAGCTCGCGCGTGTAGTCCTCGTTGACCGCCTCGACCAGGACGGTCCGCATCACGCCCTGCGCGGCGTTGTAGTCTGCGGAGCCGTACTTGCGGCGGTACTTGTCGACGACGGACTCCGGGACGATCCCGCGCTGGTGCAGGGCCTTGGCGATGCGCAGGTCGAGCGGGCCGCCCTTGCGCGACGGGGTGGCGCTCGGTGCGGGGCGCAGCAGCGGGACACCGGTGAGCACGAGACCGCGGACGGCCTCGGGCCGCAGCCGGGCGAGGTGCATCGCGACGCGTCCGCCGAACGAGTGCCCCATCAGCACGAGCGGCGAGGCGGGGTCCAGGAGAGGCAGCAGGCTCTCGGCATACTGCTCCGTCGACCAGCCGTCCTCGGGTGGAGGGGTCGCGCCGAAGCCGGCGAGGTCCACGGCCACCGCGTCGTAGCCGTCGCCACCACCGAGGACCGTGGCCCAGTCGTGGCGGTTGCGGGCCCAGCCGTGCATCGCGAGGACGCGGGGGCTGCCGGAGCCGTGCTTCTCGGCCATCACCTGGCCGTCGAGGAGGGTAGTCAGCACCGCGACAGTCTATGGCGCGGGCCCGCCACCGCCCGGCAGGCGCGACCTGCGGTCCGCCCTGACGGCGGTGGTTACCGTGCGGTACGCCGCCCTACGATGGCGGCATGACCTCGGACGACGAGTCGGTCCTCGAACGGGCCTGGGACCTGCGCTACGAGGACCCCGAGCAGTTCGCCCGGGCCGTGCGCGGGCTGCCCCGCTCCCCCGTCGCCACCCTCCTGCGGGGCCGGCTCGCCCAGGTGCACCTGGCCTGGGACGAGGCCCTGCGGCTGGCGATCGAGGCCGAGCGTGACCTGTCGGACGGGACCCTCTGGCACGCGCGGGCCATGGAGGTCATCGGCAACATCCTCGTCGTGCTGCAGCAGGACGACGCCGCCGTGACCTACCTGGCCGCCGCGTCCGACGACTACGACCGCGTCGGCGACCAGGTGGGGCGCGCCTCGTCCCTGCAGAACCGAGCGATCCTCGGCTTCCGCACCGACCAGGAGGCCCTGCAGATGCTGCTGGAGGCCCTGGAGCTGGCGGAGACGGCCGGCGACGACGGGCTGACCGGCACCATCCTGCTCAACATCGCGGAGGCCGGCGAGCGCCTCGGCATGCCGGAGCCCGCCCGCCAGGCGCACCTCGAGCGGGCGCTGCGGGTGCTGCGCGGCTCGTGGCACGACGGCTACGTCAAGGCACGGTGCTTCCAGGCCGACGCGCTGCTGGCGCGCGGCGACGTCGAGGGCGCCGCCAGCATGCTCCTGGACGTGCCCGACCCCAGCACCATCCTCACGCTGGAGGCCCGCTGCGCGGTCGCCTGCGCCCTCGCCGAGCTGGCCCTGCGGCAGGGGGACCCGGAGCGCGGCATCAGCCTGATGCGGGAGTGCCTCGGGGAGCAGCTGCCGGCGTTCGACGAGCAGCTGGTGCGCCGCACCCTGTCCCGGTGCCTCGAGGCGACGGGCGACCTGCGCGGCGCCCTCGACGAGGCTCGGCTGTCGGCCGAGCTGCAGGCCCGCCAGCTCGGCGAGGCCTCGACGACCAAGGCCCGGGCCCTCGACGTCTGGCACCGCACCGCCCAGCTGCGCCGGGACCGGCAGCGCCAGGCCGCCCGCGCGGACCGGCTCGAGCAGGCACTGGCGGAGCTCCGCGAGGCCCACGACCGCATCCGCGAGCTGAGCATCCGCGACACCCTCACCGGCCTGCACAACCGCCAGCACCTGCTGGAGATGGCCTCGCTGGCCCTGTCCGGCGCCGGGCCGGACAACCAGGCCCAGGTCGCCCTCCTCGACGTCGACGGCTTCAAGCAGGTCAACGACACCCACGGTCACCCCGCGGGGGACGCGGTGCTGCGGGCGTTCGCCCAGCTGCTGCGCGCGCACCTGCCCGCGGGCGATCTCGTGGCTCGCTACGGCGGCGAGGAGTTCGTCGTCGTGCGCCCGCCCATCACGACCATCGCCCCCGCGCGGGACCGCCAGGACGCGCTCGGCCTGGCCCGCGACCTCGACGGCTTCCGCCAGGTCGCGGCCATCACGCAGTGGCGCGACCACGTCGGCCACCCCCTGCCCACCGTGACGGCGAGCATCGGCGTCGCCCCCGTCACCTGCGGCTCCCTCGAGGCGGCCCTCACCCTCGCCGACCAGACCATGTATGCCGCCAAGCGCGCCGGCGGGGACCGCGTCTGGACGGCAGACGGCTGCCCTCAGCCGGCGGTGTCACCCCGCCGCTGACCCGCGTGACGGCGCAGCTCCGCCTTGGCCAGGGCGTTCTTGTGCACCTCGTCCGGCCCGTCGGCCCAGCGCAGGGTCCGGATCCCCGCGAACATCCGGGCGAGCGGGGTGTCGGAGCTGATGCCGCCACCGCCGTGCACCTGCATCGCCTTGTCGAGGATCCACTCCACGGTGCGGGGGGTGGCGATCTTGATGGCCTGGATCTCGGTGTGGGCGCCCTTGTTGCCGACGGTGTCCATGAGCCAGGCGGTCTTGAGGGTGAGCAGGCGCAGCTGCTCGATCCGCACCCGGGACTCGGCGATCCAGTCGCGGATCACGCCCTGCTCGGCCAACGGCCGACCGAAGGCCACGCGCTCCGACGCCCGCTCGCACATGAGCTCCACCGCCCGCTCCGCGAGGCCGATCGAGCGCATGCAGTGGTGGATGCGGCCCGGTCCGAGGCGGGCCTGGGCGATCGCGAAGCCCATGCCCTCGCTCCCGATCACGTTGCTCGCCGGCACGCGCACCCCGTCAAAGACCAGCTCGCCGTGCCCGCCGTGGTCGTGGTCGTCGTAGCCGAAGACGGTGAGCCCGCGCTGCACGGTCAGGCCGGGGGCGTCGCGCGGCACCAGCACCATCGACTGCTGGCGGTGCCGCTCGGCGCCCGGGTCGGTCTTGCCCATGACGATGAAGATCTGGCAGTCGGGATTCATCGCCCCGGTCGTCCACCACTTGCGGCCGTCGATGACGATCTCGTCGCCCTCGCGGCGCATCGTCATCTCGATGTTGGTGGCGTCCGAGGAGGCGACGGCGGGCTCGGTCATCGCGAAGCCCGACCGGATCTCGCCCGCGAGCAGCGGCCTCAACCACCGCTCCTGCTGCTCCGGCGAGCCGAACTGCGCCAGCACCTCCATGTTGCCGGTGTCGGGGGCCGCGCAGTTCATGGCCGGCGGCGCCAGCTCGATCGCGTGACCGCTGAGCTCGGCGAGGTGGGCGTACTGAAGGTTGGTCAGGCCGGCGCCGTGCTCACCGGGGAGGAAAAGGTTCCACAGGCCGCGCGACCGCGCCTCCGCCTGCAGCCGCTGGAGCGTCGGGGAGGCGGTCCAGTGCCAGCCCAGCTCGCCGCACTCGCGGGCGAAGTCGGCCTCGGCGGGGTGGATCTCCTCGTCGAGGAAGGCCCGCGTCCGGTCGATCCAGTCCTGCGTCGTGGCGTCGATCGTGAAGTCCATCAGCTCTCCTCCTTGAGGGCGCGCAGCCCGCCCGCGACGAGCGGCTCGACGTAGCCGCCGATCTCGGCGAAGCCCGCGCCCACGGTCTGTCCCTGGGTGTGGCGGTAGTAGATGCCCTCGAGGATCACGGCGAGCTTGTAGTAGGCCAGCCCGACGTAGAACCCGAGGTCGCTCACGTCGCGGCCGCTGCGCTCGGCGTAGCGGGCGAGCAGCTCACGCAGCGGCAGGTAGCCCGGCGCCTCGGAGACGTCGGTGATCAGGTCGCCGCCCGCGCCGAGCCGCGCCAGCTGCTGGTAGACGACGAGCAGCCCCACGTCGGTGAGCGGGTCGCCGAGGGTGGCCATCTCCCAGTCGAGGACGGCCCGCACCTCGTCGCGGCCGACCTCGCCACCGACGAGGCCGACAAGCAGGTTGTCGAGGCGGAAGTCGCCGTGCACGATCGCCGGCGGCTGGTCGGCGGGCACGCCACGCGTCAGCGCGGCATACAGCTCGTCGGCCCCGGCCAGGTCGCGGGAGCGCGACCCCTCCAGCTGGGTGCCCCACCGCTTGACCTGCCGGGCGAGGAATCCCTCTGGGCGCCCGAAGTCCTCGAGCCCCACGGCCCGCGGGTCGACGGCGTGCAGGTCGACGAGCGTGTCGACCATGCGCTCGCTGATCGCGCGGGTCCGCTCCGGACCCAGCGCGACCAGCTCGGAGGCCTGCCGGTATGGCGTCCCGGCGACGTGCTCCATGACGTAGAAGGGGGCCCCGATCACCGTCTCGTCCTCGCAGCACGCGTGGGTCACCGGCACCGGCACGTCGGTGTCCCGCAGGGCCGTGATGACCCGGTGCTCCCGGGCCATGTCGTGCGCCGTCGCGAGGACGTGCCCGAGCGGAGGCCGCCGCACGACCACGGTGGTGCCGGAGGCGTCGGTCACGGCATACGTCAGGTTGGACTTGCCACCCGCCAGCACCCGGGCCGACAGCTCACCCTCGAGCAGGCCCGGGGTCTCGCGGTCGAGGTAGCCGCGCAGGGCGCCCAGGTCCAGGCCGGGCACCTCGGCCCGGGCGGCCGCCGCTGCGTCGTCCATCAGGGCACCAGGAGGTAGACGACCTCGGCCACGCACGCGGGCTTGTCGGCGCCCTCGATCTCGACCGTCATCGCGAGGACCATCTGCAGGCCCGCCTTGGTCTGCGACGTCTCCTGCAGCTGGATGCCGACCCGGACGCGAGACCCCACCCGCACCGGGGTGAGGAAGCGAATCTTGTTGGCGCCGTAGTTCATCCCCATCGTGATGCCCTGCACCTCGTAGACCTCGGGCAGCAGCCCGGGGATCAGCGAGAGGGTCAGGTAGCCGTGCGCGATCGAGCCACCGAACGGCGTCTCCCGCGCGGCGCGCTCCGGATCCACGTGGATCCACTGGTGGTCGCCGGTAGCCTCGGCGAACTGGTCCACCTGGGCCTGCGTGACCTCGTGCCAGTCGCTGTGGCCGAGGTGCTCGCCCGTCGCGGCGACGACCTCGTCGATCCCGTTGAACGTCCTCATGTCAGTCCTCTCCCGTTGCTCGTTCCTCGTTGGTCAGACCCGTCGAGTGGTCAGTTCCCGTCGAGTGGTCAGTTCCCGATCAGGCTGCGCCTGTCGGTCAGTCCTTCGGCCCGCCGGCCACGTAGATCACCTGGCCGCTCACGAACCCCGACTCCTCGGCGCACAGCCAGGACGCCGTGGCGGCGATGTCCTCGGGCTGGCCCGCACGGCCCACCGGGATCTGCTTCGCGGCACCCTCGAGGAACTCCTCGAAGGTGATGCCCATGCGCGCGGCCGTCGCCTTGGTCATGTCGGTGGCGATGAAGCCGGGGGCGATGGC
Source organism: Arsenicicoccus sp. UBA2120 (assembly GCF_002330965.1). Lineage (NCBI taxonomy): Bacteria > Bacillati > Actinomycetota > Actinomycetes > Micrococcales > Intrasporangiaceae > Arsenicicoccus > Arsenicicoccus sp. UBA2120. The sequence goes on along the minus strand of NZ_DCYC01000079.1, from coordinate 10,845 downwards.
GTTGGCGGTCACGCCGAACTTGCCGAGCTCGAGGGCCAGGGTCTTGGTGAAGCCCTGCATGCCCGCCTTGGCCGCGGCGTAGTTTGCCTGGCCGCGGTTGCCGAGCGCTGAGGTGGAGGACAGGTTGACGATGCGGCCGTACTTCGCCTCGGTCATGTAGCGCTGCGCCGCGCGCGTCATCAGGAACGAGCCGCGCAGGTGCACGCCCATGACGGAGTCCCAGTCGTCGACGCTCATCTTGAAGAGCATGTTGTCGCGGATGATGCCCGCGTTGTTGACCAGCACGGTCGGGGCGCCGAGCTCGGCGGCGACGCGCTCCACGGCGGCGGTGACGGCGGCCTCGTCGGACACGTCGACGCCCACGGCGAGCGCGCGGCCACCGGCGCCGGTGATCTCGTCGACCACGCCCTGGCAGGCGGCCTCGTCGAGGTCGAGGACGGCGACGGCCATGCCGTCGGAGGCGAGCCGGCGGGCGACCGCGGCACCGATGCCGCGGGCGGCACCGGTCACGATGGCGGTGCGCTGGGTGCTGGTCTGGTCGGGCTGAGCGGTCATGGGGACTCCTCGTCGAGTGGTCGTATGTCGGGCCGTGCGGGTGCGGCGCTCGCGGGGCCGGGGGCCACCGTGCTCACCGCCAGTCTCAGGGGGTCAGGACGACCCGTCCAGTGGTGTCGCCCGCGCCAAGGCGGGACAGGGCGTCGGGCAGGTCTTCCAGGGGGACGCGCTCGCTGACCAGCGGGGCGATGGCCCCGGCGGCGAGCAGGCGGGCGAGCTCCTGGTGGCAGGCGAGCAGCGAGCGGGGGTCCTTGGTGGCATAGAGCCCCCAGTGCAGCCCGAGGATCGCGTAGTTCTTGACCAGCGCGTGGTTGAGCGTCGGCGCGGGGATGTCGCCGGAGGCGAACCCGACCACGACGATGCGGCCCTCGAAGGCGATGCACTTGGTGGACTGCTGGTAGGCCGCGCCGCCCACAGGGTCGTAGACGACGTCCGCGCCGTGCCCCTCGGTGATCTCCTTGACGCGCGCGGCGACGTCCTCGTCGCGGCGGTCGATGACGGCGTCGCAGCCGAGCCGGCGGGCGACCTCGACCTTGTCCGGCCCACCGACGACGCCGATGACCCGGGCGCCCGCGGCCTTGCCGAGCTGCACGGCGGCGCTGCCGACCCCGCCCGCGGCGGCGTGGACGAGCAGCCACTCCCCCTCCTGCAGGTGGGCGCGACGGTGCAGGCCGAACCACCCGGTCTGGTAGGCGATGGTCAGCGCCGCGGCCGCCTCGTCCGAGATGCCGTCGGGCACGGGCATGGTCGCGGTCGCGTCGAGCAAGGCCTCCTCGGCGAACCCGCCGTGCGGGACGGCGGCCATGCCGGCGACGCGCTGCCCCGGCCGGACGTGCTGCACGCCCGCGCCGACCGCGATGACGTCGCCGCAGACCTCGACGCCGGGCACGAACGGGAGCGGCGGCTTGACCTGGTAGAGGCCCTTGATCATGAGCACGTCGGGGAAGTTCGCGGCGGTCGCTCGCACGCGCACGTGCACCTGCCCGGGGCCGGGCTCGGGTGAGGGACGTTCGCTCAGCTCGAGCACCTCGGTGGGCTCGCCCAGGGTGGCGACGGTCCAGGCCTTCATGCGTTCTCCTCGGTGGATCGGGGCGGGGCGTCATACCGGCGCTGCAGGCGCTGCATCCCGCGCACCCACGCGTCGGTGTCGGTGGCCCGGGCGACGGCATACTCCCGGACCTGGGGGTGGGGCAGGACCTGGTGCCGGCCCTGCTCGATCGCCTCGAGGAGCGCAGCGGCGACCTCGGCGGGGGTCAGCAGACCGTCCGCGGCGAGCAGCCCCTGCACCTCGCCCGCGTTGCGATAGATGGCGGTGTCCACGCCCTGGGGGCACAGGCAGTGCACGTCGATCCCGCGGTGGCCGTAGGTCGCCGCCAGCCACTCGGCGAAGGCCACCGCCCCGTGCTTGGTGACGGAGTAGGGCGCCGCGCCGATCATCGTGAGCAGCCCCGCCGCCGAGGCGGTGACGACGAACCGGCCGCCCCGGCCCTCCAGCCAGGCCGGCACGAGCAGCCGGGCGGCACGCACGTGCGCCATGACGTTGACCTCGTGGGCGCGCTGCCAGGTCTCGTCGGGCGTCTCCAGACCGCGGCCGCCCTGGATGCCGGCGTTGCCGACCCAGACGTCGATGCGGCCGAGGTGGGCGGTCGAGAGCTCGATCAGCGCCGCGATGCCGTCGTTGGTCGAGACGTCGGCGGGCACGGCATACGCGCCGAGCTCCGTCGCGGTCGCCAGCAGCCGCTCGGCGTCGAGGTCGTTGACGACCACGCGTGCCCCGGCTGCGAGGCAGGCCTCGGCGATGGCGCGGCCGATGCCCCCGGCCGCTCCGGTCACCACGACTCCCTTGTCGCGCAACGCCTCCATCGCGGTCAGCCGCCGATCGCCGAGCCGTCGATGAGCGTGGCGCCGCCGTCGAGGACCATCGTGTGCCCGGTCGTCCACGCGGCGTCGTCGGACAGCAGGTAGGCCACGGCCCCCGCGACGTCCTCGGGCTCGCCGAGCCGCTTGAGGGCGTAGCCGCGCGACGCCTTCTCCTCGCGCCCCTCGTAGAGCGCGACGGCGAACCTGGTCTTGACCACGGCGGGCGCGACCGCGTTGACCCTGATGGCGGGCCCGAGCTCGACGGCGAGCTCCTCGGTCAGGTGCAGCAGCGCGGCCTTGCTCGCGCCGTAGAACGCGATCCCCGGCGCCGCCCGCAGGCCCGCGACCGAGCCGACGTTGACGACGGAGCCGCCGTGCTCGCGCATCCGCACGGCATAGGCCTTCTGCACCCAGGAGAGCGCCGCCACGACGTTGGTGTCGAGGATCTTGCGCGCGACGTCGAGGTCGATCTCCATCAGCGGCCCGTAGGCCGGGTTGATCCCCGTGTTGTTGACCAGCAGGTCCAGGCCCCCGAACCGCTCGACGGCCGTCCGGATCGCCTCGTCCTGGTGGGCGGGGTCACCGGCGTTGCCCGCGACCGCGATGCAGTGCTCCTCACCGCCCATGGTCTCCACCGCGGCGGCGAGCGCCTCGGGCTTGCGGGCCGTGATCACGACCTTGGCGCCCTCGGCGACGAGCCGCCGCGCGATGGCCAGCCCGATCCCCCGGGACGCCCCCGTGACGATCCCGACCTTGCCGTCGAACCTGTTCACTACCTGACTCCTTCGTCGTCTGCTGCGTAGTAGAGAGGGTGGGTGCTGAGGGTGGAGCCGGGGTGCGGGTGGGCGGACAGGCGGGTCTGGCGGGAGCCGCGAGGGACGAGCGGCGAGTGGAAGGCCGCCCGCCCGCACCCCGGCGACGCCAGGACGTCATACAGGCTGGTGCAGAGCCAGGCTCAGAGGCCCAGGTCCCGCCCGATGAGCTCCTTCATGATCTCGTTGCTCCCCGCCCAGATCTTGTGGACGCGGGCGTCGCGCCAGGCGCGGGCGACGCGATACTCGTTCATGTAGCCGTAGCCTCCGTGGAGCTGGACGCACTCGTCGAGGACGGCGCACTGCACCTCGCTCGCCCACCACTTGGCCTTGGCCGCGTCCACGGCGGTGAGGGTGCCCTCGGAGTGCGCGATCACGCACTGGTCGATGAAGGCCTGGGTGACCTCGCACTTGGTGACCATCTCGGCGATCTTGAACTTGTTGTGCTGGAAGGTGCCGATGGGCTGGCCGAAGGCCTTGCGGTCCTTGGTGTACTGGATCGTCTCAGCGAGGATCTGGCGGGCGTTGGCGAGGTTGCCGACGGCGGCACCGAGGCGCTCCTGCGGCAGGTGCTTCATCATCTCGATGAAGCCCATCCCCTCGGGCCCGAGGAGGTGGTCGTTGCTGACGCGGACGTTCTCGAAGAACAGCTCGGAGGTGTCGGACTCCTCCTGGCCGACCTTGTCGAGCTTGTTGCCCTTGGTGAAGCCCTCCATGCCGGCCTCGAGGACGAACAACGAGATGCCCTTGGCACCCTTGGTGGGGTCGGTGCGGACGGCGACGACGGCGAGGTCGCACTGGTGGCCGTTGGTGATGAAGGTCTTGGAGCCGTTGATGACCCAGTCGTCGCCGTCGCGGACGGCGGTGGACTTCAGCGCTGCCAGGTCGGAGCCGCCGGAGGGCTCGGTCATCCCGATGGCCATGATCTTCTTGCCGGCGGCGACGTCGGGCAGCCACCGCTGCTTCTGCTCCTCGGTGCCGAGGTGCACGAGATAGGGGGCGGTGATGTCGGCGTGGATGCCGAAGCACGAGCCAGCGGCGTTGGTGAACCTGCCGATCTCCTCGGCGAACACGGCGTTGAAGCGGTAGTCGTCGATGCCGGCGCCGCCATACTCCTCCGGGATGCTGAGGCCGAAGAAGCCCTGGGCCCCGGCCTCCTCCCAGATGTCTCGGGCGATGACGTGGTCCCGGATCATCTCCTCCGCCCGGGGCGCGAGGGTCCGGTCCACGAACTCCTTGACGGACTGTCGGAAGGCCTCGTGGTCCTCGTCGTAGATGGTGCGCTGCATCGCGTCTCCTCGGCTGGCGGATCGTGTGGGACGGGCTGACTAAGCGCTTGCTTAGTTGGTGGTCTCGTCAGAGAATCGCTCATGACCCGCACCCGGGTCAAGAGGTGAGAGGTGTGATCCCTATGCCGACCGGCCCGACCCGCGACGCGCGTCACCGCATCAAGGCCGCCGCGCTGCAGTCCTTCGCCGACAAGGGCTTCCACGCGACCACGACCCGCGACATCGCCGCGGCCGCCGGCATGAGCCCGGCCGCCGTCTACGTCCACCACGCCAGCAAGGAGTCGCTGCTCCACGCCCTCTCGCTGGAGGGCCACGCCGAGGTGCTGCGGCTGGCCCGCGAGGCGGTGGCCTCCGCCGACTCCCCCACCGAGCAGCTCCGGGCGCTGGCGCACGCCTGGGTCCTCACCCACGCCGAGCGCCACACGGTCTCGCGGATCGTGAACTACGAGCTCGACGCGCTCACGCCCGAGCACCTCGCCGAGGTCGGGGACCTGCGCCGCCAGATCACCGACGTCTTCCGGTCCGTGGTGGAGGCCGGGGTCGCGTCCGGGGAGTTCGAGACGGACCAGCCTCGTATGACGGTGACCGCCCTCATCTCGCTGGGCGTGGACGTGGCGCGCTGGTGGACCGCCGACGCGTCATGGACGCCGCAGGCGGTGGCCGACCACTTCACGACGCTCGCGCTCCGCCTCGTCCGCCCCGGCCACGCCTAGCCTGACCACGCCTGGCCTGACCACGCCTGGCCCCGGCCCTCCACCGGGTCGACCCTCGGAGCGCATCCCCCTGGCCCGTGAGTGGGCGCACATGGCGCTGGCGCTGACTCGCTGGTTCAGGTGGCCGCACTCCACGGGTCGAGGACCTCCACGCCGGTGGGGGCGAAGTCGCTCACGTTGCGGGTGACGACCACCAGCCCGTGCACGAGCGCGGTGGCCGCGATCAACGCATCCCGCTCGGGCCGAGGATCTGGGACGTGCAGAGCCGCCGCACGCCGGGCGACCGCCAGGTCCGCGGGAAGCAGGCGGTCGGCATACTGCACGAGGACCCGCTCCTCGAGCCATGACCGCAGGACTGCCCCCTGACGCTCGTCGCGTCGTTCGACCAGGATGATGCCGGCCTCGATCTCGCGGATGGTGACCACGCTCAGGTATGCGTCGCGCCTGGCCAGCTGGGCGGCCCAGCTCACGACGCCGGCGTCAGCAGAAGGCTTGCGGAGCTCGCTGACGACGTTCGTGTCGAGCAGGAAGCTCACAGCGCTGGGACCTCGCCCAGGGTCCGGCTGATCACCGGCTCGAAGTCCACCTCGACGTCCATGCGCAGCGAGTCGAGGACGCTACCGGCCCCGGACAACCGCTCGTACTCGTCGATGCTGAGGACGACAAGGGTCGGGTTGCCCCGGTCGGTCACGAAGACCGGACCCTCCTTGGCCATCGCCTTGACCTTGGACGGCGAATGGTTGAACGTCCGCGCGTTCACGATAGTCATGAAACCACCTCCACGAGGAGGGTACTACGTATCTACAAAGTGGCGCGTGGTCCATCGGCTCGGACAGATCGACCGGCCTGCGGATCATCAGCCTGCTGAACGAGGCCCGGCTGATGCCTCTGCCGGGGGCGGGTCAGGCGACGGCGTCGTCGTCCTCGTTCTCCGGATCGACCGTGTCCTTGACCATCCCCGACTCGGCGGTCGCCGGGTTCGCCGCGATGAAGGCATTGGCCCAGCGCGCCTGCGGGTCCGAGTCGATCAGCACGGCCTTGATCAGCAGCGTCATCGGGAGGGCCAGGATCGCGCCCATCGGCCCGAGCACGGACGCCCAGAACAGCAGCGACAGGAAGGACAGCGTGGGGGTCACGCCGACGGCGTCGCCGGCGAACTTCGGCTGGATGATCGACTGCACGACGAAGTTGAGCCCGCAATAGGCCACGACCACCCACAGCGCCGTCATGGGGCCCTTGGCCAGCAGCGCCATCAGCGCCGGCGGGATCAGGCCGATGACGAAGCCGATGTTGGGGATGTAGTTGGTGAGGAAGCTCAGCACGGCCCACACCGCGGCCAGCGGGACGCCGAGCACGAGCAGCGCGGCCCAGTCGAGCGCCGCCACGATCAGGCCGAAGACCGTCGACACGATCCAGTAGCGACGCACGCCGCCGCCGAACGCGTCGAGCGCCTCGACGATGCGGGGGTGGTGCCGGCGCCCGAGGTCCATGCGCTTGCCCCAGCCCGTCGCGTCCATCATCAGGAAGAACAGGACGGTGAGGATGACGGCCAGCAGGCCGGTGAAGCTCTGCAGACCGGTCAGCACGGTCGTGACATAGCCCATGATGCTCTGCGGGTTGATGCCCTTGAGCTGGTCGAGCAGCGTGGACTCGCTGAGGCCGAACCTGCTCAGCTGGTCCAGCGACTGGGCGTAGAGCTGCTCGAACTTGCTGTTGTACTGCGGGATCTCGGCCACGAGCGAGGCGATCGACCAGCCCAGCGCGGAGAAGAACGCGATGATGACCGCGAACACGACCAGCCCCGCCAGGATCGAGCCGATCCACTCGGGCACGCCCTTGCGCGTCAGCCACCCCTTGAGCGGGTAGGCCGCGATCATCAGGTTGATCGCGAAGAAGACCGGCGCGATGAGGTCCTTGTTGGCCGTCATCCCCTGGATGCCGATCCAGGCGGCGGCAAGGCCGAGGAGGATCACCAGCATCCGGGGTATGCCGCCGGGGCGGGTCCACTCCTGCGCGCGCTGGTCGGCGATCTGGGCGCCGCGCCGCAGGCTTGCCTCGTGCGCGTCGTCCCGGGCCTGGCGCTTGGTGACCTTGCTGGCTCCGGCGCCGTCACCCGCGTCGGTGGTGGCGGGGTCGGCCGTCGTCCCGGGCGTCCCGGGGTCGTCCGTCGGTGGTGCGTCCATCGTCGTGCCGTGGCCTCTCGTCGGGTGCGTGCAGGGATCCATGACCAGACGCCTGCAGTTCGTCGCCTAGCGTGCACCATCGAGGCCGCATGACGGCGGCGCGCCGCCGAACGGATGCCACACCGTCACCCGGCGCGTGCTCCGCCATTCGTCTCGCCCCGAAGTGACCCGTCGGGGCATCTTGGGTGCGCAACCGCGATCTTTGAACGTTCCACGTGACCCGTCGGGTCAGAGCTCGCGGACGACGCGGGCCGGGTTGCCCACGACGACGACGCCGAGGGGCACGTCCTTGGTGACCACCGCGCCCGCGCCGACGATCGAGTCGCGACCCACCGTGACCCCGGCGAGGACGATCGCGCCGCCCCCGATCCAGACGTTGTCCTCGATCGTGATGGGGCGCGCGCCCTCCCAGCCCTCGCGGCGGGGACCCGGCTCGACGGGGTGGGTCGGCGTCAGGAGCTGGACGTTGGGTCCCATCTGCACCTGGGCGCCGATCCGGATCTCCGCGACGTCCAGGGCCATCAGTCCGTAGTTGGCGAACGTCCCCTCGCCGACGTGCAGGTTGTCCCCGTAGTCGACGTAGACGGGGGCGCGCAGGTGGGCGGTCTCGGCATACGACCCGAGGAGCTCCTCGAGCAGGCGGCGGCGCTCGTCGGCGTCCTCGCACGCGTTGGCGCGCCGCATGGTGGCCTGGGCCCGCTCCATGGCGGCGCCGAGCTCCTCGTCCACGCGATAGGGGTCGCCGGCGTCGCGGCGCTCGCGCATCGAGCGGCTGTCGGTGGTGTCGGGGATGTCCGTCATGCCTTCGACCGTAGGCGAGACTGGACCCGTGAGCACGCGAGGGTGGATCGTCTGGGTCGTCGGGGTCATCGCCTACACCGCGGCCGTGCTGCAGCGAACCTCCTTGGGCGTCGCGGGGATCGACGCGGCCGACCGCTTCCACGCGCCCGCGGGCATCGTGGCGTCGTTCGTCGTGCTGCAGCTGCTGGTCTATGCCGGGCTGCAGGTGCCGGTGGGGATCGCGCTGGACCGGTTCGGGACGCGGCGGATGGTCACGATCGGCGCGGCCCTCATGGCGGTCGGCCAGATCCTGATGGCCACGGCCGACGACGTCCCGACCGGTATGGCGGCCCGCGTCCTCGTCGGCGCCGGCGACGCGATGACCTTCGGCAGCGTCATACGGCTCGTCCCGGCGTGGTTCCCCCCGGGTCAGGTGCCGTTGTTCACCCAGCTCACGGGCCTGCTCGGCCAGGCCGGGCAGGTGCTCGCGGCCATCCCCCTGTCGGCTCTGCTGCACGGGCCCGGGTGGACCGTGGCGTTCGGCACGGCGGCCGCCATCGCCGCCGCGTCCTGCCTGCTGGCGGCGACCCTGCTGCGCGACGCCCCACCCGGCGCCGCCACCGCCGCGCCCGTGGAGCGACCGCCGATCCTGGGCCAGGTCAGCGCCGTGCTGCGGCATCCCGGCACGCGGCTCGGGCTGTGGACGCACTGGGTGACGGGGTTCGCGCCGATGGTCTTCGCGATGATGTGGGGCGTCCCCTATCTCGTGCAGGGCGAGGGTCTCTCGCCGCAGACCGCCTCCGCGCTGCTCACGCTCTTCGTCGTGCTGGGCCTCGGCATCGGCCCCGTCCTCGGGCTGCTGACCCAGCGCCATCCGCTGCGCCGCTCCAACCTCGCGCTGATGGTCACCGCCTGCAACGTCGTGCCGTGGGTCGCCGTGCTGCTGTGGCCCGGTCGCGCCCCGATGTGGCTGCTCGTGGTGCTCGTCGTCGGCCTGGCGACGGGCGGTCCGGGGTCGTCGATCGGGTTCGACTTCGCGCGGACCTTCAACCCCTCGCACCGCCTCGGGGCCGCGACGGGCGTCGTGATCATGGGCGCCTTCACCGGCGCGCTGCTGGCCATCCTCGGGATCGGTCTGGTGCTCGACGCGACGTCGTCGGGCGGGCGCTACACGCTCGAGGGCTTTCGCCTGGCGATGGCGGTGCAGCTGCCGGTCTTTGCGATCGGGCTGGTGGGTCTCTATCGCTCGCGCGCCCTGGCCCGGCGGCGGTGGCGCGAGGAGGAGGGCGTGGAGATCCCCACCTGGAGCGAGGCGCTGTCGCGGGAGTTCGGGCCCTGGCTGGAGCGGCGGCGCGGCGGCCGGGGCTAGAGGCCGGACCTCGGCGGGACGGGCTAGGCGCGGGGGCCGGGCGCGCTGACGGCTCAGCGGATCAGGGCCCAGCGTCCCCCGACGCGGCGCAGCGCCCGGCCGTTGCGGCAGCGCGCGACCTGCGCGACGGCGTGCACCATCCGGGCGCGCACGACGCGCGCCTCGTGGTCCTCCTCGTCGCGGCTGCTCGCGTCGATCGTGAACCTCACCGTGATCTGCGGCATCCCGCCGACGACGTCGAGCTGGTCCGCCTCGACCACGTGCGTCTCGCGCACCGTCGCGACCGCGGTCTGCAGCACCTCGGGAGGCGCGTGACCCGGGAGCACGTCCAGGACGTCCAGGGTGATCCGGTATGACGGCACGCCCGCCGCCTGCCTCAGAAACCGTTGAGGGCGCGGACGATCCGCGTCGCCTCGTCGTCCGTGCGCAGGGCCCGACCGTCGAGCGCCGTCACCGGCGCCACGCTGCGCACCGACGAGACGAGCCACACCGCGTCGGCCTCCGCGAGCTCTGCCGGGGTCACGAGGCGACGCTCCGCACGCCAGCCGTGCTGCTCGGCACCGCCCAGGATCTTGCGGGCGCTGATCGAGTCGAGGATCCCGGTCGCGCCGGTCGGCGTCGTCGCGACCACGCCGTCGCGCAGCCAGACGACGGCCGAGGTCGGCGCCTCGAGGACGTAGCCGTCGCTCGACGTGAACACCGGGTCGTCGGCCCCGCGTGCGGAGGCCTCGCGCTTGGCGGCGACGTGGACGGCATACGACAGGAGCTTGACCCCGCCGAGGAGCCACGGCGCGCCCTCGAAGCCGTCGCTCGCATAGCCGCGCGGGAGGGTCACGACGCTGATGCCCGCGCGCTGGGCCTGCATGCGCTCGTCGACGGCGGTGAGGGTCAGGAAGGCGAGCGGGGTGCCGTCGCCGTGCTCGTCGCCGCGGGTCAGGACCATCTTGAGGGCCGCCTCGTCCGCGCCCTGCCAGACCTGCAGGGCGTCGCCGACCAGCTCGATCCACGCGTCGTCGTCGGCGAGGGGGATGCCGAGCGCGTCGGCCGACCGCCGCAGCCGCTCGAGGTGCTCGTCGAGGTCGTGGACCAGCCAGCCCTCGCCGTCCCAGCGCACGAGCGTGGCGTCGAAGCAGCCGTCGCCCCTGGTGAGTCCGAGGTCGTCGCCGCTGGCGAGCCCCGTGCCGCGGTCGACGACCCCGCGACCCATGACCGCCACGACCTGCTGCACGCGCTCCGCCATCCCCAGAACCTACCTCGGGCAGGCACATTTAGGTTGGGTGGTGC
>NZ_DCYC01000055.1:0-3971 GCF_002330965.1 Arsenicicoccus sp. UBA2120 | reverse complement strand
TACCTGAGGTAGGTCAGCGGGCGGCGGAGCCCTCGACGTAGTCCGAGTCGGTGTCCTTGACCCAGCTCATCAGGCCGCGGAGCTTGCGCCCGGTGGCCTCGATCGGGTGCTGGGCGCCCTGCTCGCGCAGGCGCTTGAACTCCGGTGCACCGGCGTCCTGGTCGTCGATGAAGCGCTTGGCGAAGGTGCCGTCCTGGATGTCCGCGAGGACGGCCTTCATGTTGTCCTTGACCTCCGGGGAGATGACGCGCGGCCCCGAGACGTAGTCGCCGAACTCCGCCGTGTCCGAGATGGACCAGCGCTGCTTGGCGATGCCGCCCTCGATCATCAGGTCGACGATGAGCTTGAGCTCGTGCAGGCACTCGAAGTACGCGACCTCGGGCTGGTAGCCCGCCTCGGTGAGCGTCTCGAAGCCGTACATGACCAGCTGCGAGGCGCCGCCGCAGAGCACGGCCTGCTCGCCGAACAGGTCGGTCTCGGTCTCCTCGGTGAAGGTCGTCTTGATGCCGCCGGCCCGCAGACCGCCGATCGCCTTGGCGTAGGACTTCGCGAGCTCCCAGGCCTGGCCGGAGGGGTCCTGCTCGACGGCGACGATCACGGGGACGCCGCGGCCGTCGGTGTACTCACGGCGCACGAGGTGGCCGGGTCCCTTGGGGGCGACCATGAGCACGTCAGAGCCAGCCTCGGGCTTGATGTAGCCGAAGCGGATGTTGAAGCCGTGGCCGAAGACCAGCGCCGTGCCCTCGTTGAGGTTGGGCTGGATCTCCTCGGCGTAGACGGTGCGCTGCACCTGGTCGGGCGTGAGGATGACGACGACGTCGGCCTCCTTGACGGCCTCGGCGACGGTGAGGACGCGCAGGCCCTCGGCCTCGGCCTTGGCGCGGCTCTTGGAGCCCTCGGCCAGGCCGACGCGCACGTCGACGCCCGAGTCGCGCAGGTTGAGCGCGTGGGCGTGACCCTGCGAGCCGTAGCCGATGACGGCGACCTTGCGCCCCTGGATCAGGGACAGGTCGGCGTCGTCGTCGTAGAACATCTCAGCAGCCATGGGCTGGTCTCCTTCGTGGGTGGTCGTGCGTCTATCTAACGGGGATGGGCCGTATGCCGAGACCGGGCGTCTCGGCATACGACCGATGGACGGTCAGCCGCGGTTGCTGCGGTCGGTGATGGAGCGGGAGCCGCGACCGATGGCGACGAGGCCGGACTGCACCAGCTCCTTGACGCCGAAGGGCTCCAGGGTGCGCAGCAGCGCCTCGAGCTTGAGGACGTTGCCGGTGGCCTCGACGACGATCGTGTCGGGCCCGACGTCGACGACCTTGGCGCGGAACATCTCGACGACCTCCATCACCTGGCCGCGGTGGGCCGCGTCGGCCCGGACCTTGACCAGGATGATGTGCCGCTGGACCGACTGGTCGGCCTGGAGCTCGACGACCTTGAGCACCTCGACGAGCTTGTTGAGCTGCTTGGTCACCTGCTCGAGCGGGAGCACGTCGACGTCGACGCGGATCGTCATGCGCGAGATCTCGGGGTGCTCGGTCTCGCCGACGGCGAGCGCCTCGATGTTGTAGCCGCGGCGCGAGAACAGCGCGGCGATGCGGGTGAGGACGCCGGGCTTGTTTTCCACGAGCACGGACAGGGTGTGCTTGCTCACTCGTCATCACTCCAATTCGGGGCCATGCCCTTGGCGATCTGGATCTCGTCGTTGCTCACGCCGGCGGGGACCATGGGCCACACCATCGCGTCGCGGCTCACCACGAAGTCGACCACGACGGGCCGGTCGTTGATCGCCATCGCGGCCTGGATCGTCTCGTCGATCTTGGCGGGGTCGTCGCAGCGCAGCCCGACGCAGCCGTAGGCCTCGGCGAGCTTGACGAAGTCCGGGATCCGGATTTGGTCGTGGGAGGTGTGCAGGTCGGTGTTGGAGTAGCGCTCGTTGTAGAAGAGCGTCTGCCACTGGCGCACCATGCCGAGGCTCGAGTTGTTGATGATCGCGACCTTGATCGGGATGTCGTTGACGACGCAGGTGGCCAGCTCCTGGTTGGTCATCTGGAAGCACCCGTCGCCGTCGATCGCCCACACGACGCGGTCCGGGTCGCCGGCCTTGGCGCCCATGGCCGCGGGCACGGAGTAGCCCATCGTCCCGGCACCACCGGAGTTGAGCCACTGCCGCGGCCGCTCGTAGCGGATGAACTGCGAGCTCCACATCTGGTGCTGGCCGACGCCGGCGCAGTAGATCGCGTCGGGCCCGACGATCTCGCCGAGCCGCTCGATGACGGCCTGCGGGGCGATCGTCGTCTCGTCGTCGTGGACGTAGCCGACGGGGTAGGTCGCCTTCCAGCCCGTGGCGGTGGCGACCCACTCGGCGTAGTCGGCGACGTCGCCCGCGGCCTGGTCGGCCTTGATGGTGTCGATGAGGTCGCGGATGACCTCCTTGGCGTCGCCCACGATCGGCACGTCGGCGACGCGGTTCTTGCCGATCTCGGCGGGGTCGATGTCGGCGTGGATGACCGCCGCGCCCGGCGCGAAGGTCGACAGCTGGCCGGTGACCCGGTCGTCGAAGCGCGCGCCGAGGGTGATCAGCAGGTCGGCCTTCTGCAGGCCGGTGACCGCGGCCACCGAGCCGTGCATGCCGGGCATGCCCAGGTGCAGGGGGTGCGAGTCGGGGAAGGCGCCGCGGGCCATCAGCGTCGTGACGACGGGGATGCCGGTGAGCTCCACCAGGCGGCGCAGGTCCTCGTGCGCCTCGGCGCGGATCACGCCGCCCCCGACGTAGAAGATCGGACGGCGCGAGGTGCGCATGAGGCGCGCGGCCTCGCGGATCTGCTTGTGGTGCGGCCGGGTCACCGGGTGGTAGCCCGGCAGCTCGAAGGTCGGCGGCCAGGAGAAGGTGGTGCTCGCCTGGAGCGCGTCCTTGGTGATGTCGACGAGGACCGGACCGGGGCGGCCGGTGCTGGCGATGTGGAAGGCCTCGGCCAGCGCCTGCGGGATCTTGGCCGGGTCGGTCACGAGGTAGTTGTGCTTGGTGATCGGCATCGAGATGCCGCGGATGTCGGCCTCCTGGAAGGCGTCGGTGCCGATCGAGGCGCTGCCGACCTGGCCCGTGATCGCGACCATCGGGACGGAGTCCATGTGGGCGTCCAGCAGCGGGGTCACGAGGTTGGTGGCACCGGGACCGCTGGTGGCCATGCACACGCCGACCTTGCCGGTGGCGGAGGCGTAGCCCTGGGCGGCGTGCCCCGCGCCCTGCTCGTGGCGCACCAGGACGTGGCGCACCGAGCTCGAGTCCATGAGCGGGTCGTAGGCGGGAAGGATCGCTCCGCCGGGAATGCCGAAGACGGTGTCTACCTCGAGCGCCTCCAGGGCGAGGACGAGGCTCTGCGCGCCCGTGACCTGGACCGGCGTCCGGTGCCGCACGCTGGCGGCGACGCTGGAGGGGTTGGGGGCGGGCGAGCCCGGCCGGGCGGGCGTGGCAGCGGTCGACGTGGTGTCGGTCACTGTGTCTCACCACTTTCGGATGACATCGTCGTCGGGTCGGCGGGTGCCGACCCTGTGCGGGCCCGGTCCGGCGATCGTGCGTGCCGGTCGGACGTGCTCATGAAAAAACCCCTGACCCGGGGAGCCGGGACGCAGGGGTGGCGCGCTGTCAGGAGATCGACGGCGCGCTAGGGAAGTACGAGGATTCGGGCCACGGGTCAACAGTCCCCCAGCGAAGGCCCCGCGTCAAAGGGGGCACGCGCCAATCTCGCGATGTGGGCAGCTTGTCCCACGTCACGGACGTCGGCGGGGTGGCCGGGTCCGGGGCGTCCCCGCAGACTGGTCGTATGCCGAAGCCCCGCCGCCTCGCCCTGCCGCTGCTCTCCGGGCTGACCGCCGGACTGCTCGCCGTCACGGCGTGCACCGGCTCGCCGCCGTCACCGTCGTCGACGCCCTCGTCAGCGTCCTCCCTGGCACCGTCGTCGCCAGCGACCTCCAGC
>NZ_DCYC01000060.1:4290-4522 GCF_002330965.1 Arsenicicoccus sp. UBA2120 | reverse complement strand
CCCGCAAGGCCGCCGACCGGGCCCGCGCCGCAGCCGAGGCGGCGGAGCGCTCCGCGACCCGTGCCTCCCGCCGCGTGCCGGGCTACGTCCCCGGCAGCGCCGTCTCCGTCGGGGCGCCCAACCCGCGCGCCAAGAAGGCCATCGACTTCGCCATGTCGCAGGTGGGCGACTGGTACCTCTGGGGTGGGGCCGGCCCGGACCGCTGGGACTGCTCCGGCCTCGTGCAGGGCGC
>NZ_DCYC01000060.1:3267-4047 GCF_002330965.1 Arsenicicoccus sp. UBA2120 | reverse complement strand
CAGCCCGGCGACCTCGTGTTCTTCGGCAAGGACGCGGCCTCGATCCACCACGTGGGCATGTACATCGGCAACGGCAAGATGGTCAACGCTCCGCACACCGGGGCCCAGGTCCGGGTCGAGTCGATGTACTGGTCCGACCTGCTGCCCTACGGCGGGCGCGTGCGCTGACGCGCGGCACGAACTGAGCTCTGGGCTCGAGTTGGGTCGTCTGGACCCCGCCCTGCGACCCGTGGGCCGCACGAAGTGAGCTCCGAGCTCAGGTTGGGTCGCCTGGACCTGGTTCTGGGGCGCGTGGACGGCACGAAGTGAGCTGCGGGCTCGAGTTGGGTCGTCTGGACCTGGTTCTGGGGCGCGTGGGCGGCACGAAGTGAGCTGCGGGCTCGGGTCGGGTCGTGTGGGCCGACGGGTGCCCCCACGCACGAGAGCGGCGGCTCCTCCGGGTGGAGGGGCCGCCGCTCTCGGCATACGGGGTCCGACCGAGTGGGCCGGACGAGCCGTCAGTGCGACTGGTGCGGGGCGGGCCAGCGCAGGGTCGTGACGTTGTTGTCCTTGGCGCGCTGGATGGCCTCGACGACGATCTCCTCGGCGCGCTCGCGACCGGCCCAGAAGGCGCCCTCGACGGACTTGCCGGGCTCGAGGTCCTTGTAGGTCTCGAAGAAGTGCTGGATCTCCAGGCGGTCGAAGTCGGAGATGTGGTCGAGCTCGGTGATGTGCTCCTGGCGCGGGTCGCCGGCCGGGATGCACAGCAGCTTGTCGTCGCCGCCGGCCTCGTCGCGCATG
>NZ_DCYC01000060.1:364-3182 GCF_002330965.1 Arsenicicoccus sp. UBA2120 | reverse complement strand
AGCGCGTCGAGCGGGTCGCCGTCCTCGCCGAGGCTGTCCTCGACGTAGCCGTAGTCGGCGGGGTAGCGGGTGGACGTGAACAGCATGCGGTCCAGGCGGATCCGGCCGGACTCGTGGTCGACCTCGTACTTGTTGCGGTGACCCGACGGGATCTCGATGGTGACGTCCAGCTCCACTGGTGGCCCCTTTGCGTGGCTATCGGTGCAGCCCGGCGCCCTGGCCTAGGCTGCGAAACGGTCGATCGAATCGTTGGCCACCAACCTACCCACAGTCAGGGGGCGGCCGTGCGTCGGATGACCGTAATCGCGTGCGTCGCCACGCTCGGTGTGGCCGTTGCCACATATGGCGTCCTGGACGCGCACGACAAGGTCCCCGGCATCCTCACGATCGACCGCGACCCCTCGCCCCTGGCGTCACCTGCCCCCGGCGTCCCCTCGACGACGGCGACCGACGGCAGCCAGGCGTCCCGCGTGGTCGTGCCGACTCCCATCCCCCCGGTGGCCAGGTCCGCGGCCTCGTCGGGCGCGCCGCAGCCTGCCGCCGCGGCGCTGCGCTCGGCGCTCGCCCCGGCGCTCGCGGACCCCCGGCTGGGACGGTCCGTCGGACTGACGGTCCGGGACGGTATGACGGGCGCGCACCTGCTCGACGTGGCCGCCGACCAGCCGCGCACCCCCGCCTCGACGACCAAGCTCCTGACGGCGGCCGCCGTCGTGCCCTCCCTCGGCCCGGAGACCCGGCTGCGGACGACGACCGTCCTCGCGCCGGACGGGCGGGTGGTGCTGCGCGCGGGCGGCGACATGATGCTGGCGCGCGGCCCGTCGCGCCCCGGCGAGGTCGAGGGGCACGCCGGGGTGGGGACGCTCGCGGCGCAGACCGCGGCGGCGCTGCGCTCGGCCGGACGCACGACCGTCACGCTGGGCCTCGACACGACCTATGCCGACGGGGAGGACTACGCGCCGACCTGGGACCGCGCGTACTACCCGGAGGCGATCGTCGGCAAGGTGGCGATGCTCGGCCTCGCGGACGGCCTCGTGGCTCCCGGTGGCCCTGGTCCGGCCGACCCCGCGGGCGAGGTGGCCGAGGTCCTTCGCTCCGAGCTGGGCCGGGCCGGCATCAGCGTGCGCGGTGACCTGGTCCGCGCCGCGGCCCCCGGCGGCAGCCGCCCGCTGGCGGCCGTGTCGTCGGCGCCCGTCGCGGACGTGATGGCCGTCGCGCTGGCCCGCAGCGACAACGCCGTCACCGAGTCGCTGGCCCGTCAGGCGGCGGTGCGAGCCGGCGCGGGTGGCGGGTTCGCCGAGGTGGCGCGGTGGGTGCAGGCCGAGCTCGCGCGCCGCGGGCACGACGTGACCGGCGTCCGCCTGGTCGACACCAGCGGCTTGTCCAAGGGCACGGAGGTGCCCGCCCGCCTCGTGGGGGACGTGATCGTGGCCGGCACCTCGGGGCGTGACCCGGGCATGGCCCGCGTGGTCGAGGACCTGCCGGTGGCCGGGCTGTCCGGCACGCTGGCGGGGCGCTACGTCTCGGGGCCGGCGGCGTCAGGTGCCGGCCTCGTGCGGGCCAAGACCGGCACGCTCACCGGCATCAGCTCGCTCGGCGGCACGGTCGTGGACGCGGACGGCCGGCTGCTCGCCTTCGCCGTGCTGGCCGACGGCATCCCCTCCTCGTCCGGCACCGAGGGGGCGCGCGCGGCGCTCGATGCGCTGGTCGCACGCCTGGCGAGCTGTGGGTGCCGGTGACCGCGCGCTCCCCGTCTGCGCTGCCGTCCTCCGTCTCGGCCCTCCGCGCCCGTCTCGGGTTGCAGCACGAGACGGGCGCGGCGACGTGAGACGGAGGACGCCACACGAGACGGGCGCGGCGACGCGAGACGGGGGACGCCACGCGAGGCGGGGGACGCCGCACGAGACGGGGGCGCCGAGCCGGGACGGCGGGCGCCGAGCCGGGACGGCGGGCGCCGAGGCGGGCGGTCCGGCATACCGGCTCGTCCTCCGACGGGAACGGATCGCGACCCCGAGAGGTTGACCACGTCATGAGCCAGGACACCAGGCACGACCAGCGTCCCGACACCACCGAGCTCGTCGACTGGGACTTCGCCGCCGCCACCGGCCGCCGCCTCGTGCCGCGCGGCCCCCAGGTGACGCCGGCCGAGGCCGCCGAGGCGGTGCGTGCCCTGCGCGACGCCGCCGTGCGCTCGGCCCAGCACGTCGCCGACACCGCCCGCATGCACGCCCCCGCCAGCGCCGAGCCCGCCCGCGTGGTGGATCGTGGCGGATGGATCGACGCCAACGTCCGCTCGATGCGCGGGATGATCGCCCCCGTCCAGGACAAGCTCCTCGCCTCGCGCACCAGCCCGGTCGGTCCCGCCGCCGCGGCCGTCGGCGGCAAGGTGACGGGCGGCGAGACCGGCGCGCTGATGGCCTTCCTCGCGAGCAAGGTCCTCGGGCAGTACGACCTGGCCCCCGGCGGCACCCCCCAGCTGCTGCTCGTGGCCCCCAACGTCGTCGAGGTGGAGCGCGAGCTCGACCTCGACCCGGCCGACTTCCGCCAGTGGGTGTGCCTGCACGAGGAGACCCACCGGGTGCAGTTCACCGCCGTGCCGTGGCTGCGCGAGCACATGCTCGAGCGCACGCGGGCGCTGAGCGTCGACCTGGTGCCCGACCCCGACCAGCTGGCCTCGCGCCTGTCGATGGTCGTGCGCAACCTGCCCGACGCGGTGCGCGAGGGCGGCAACGGGCTGTCCGACCTGGTCACGACCCCCCAGCAGCGTGAGGAGATCGCCCGCCTGACGGCCATCATGAGCCTGCTCGAGGGGCACGCCGAC
>NZ_DCYC01000060.1:0-200 GCF_002330965.1 Arsenicicoccus sp. UBA2120 | reverse complement strand
GCTCGAGGGGCACGCCGACGTGATCATGGACGACGTGGGCCCGGCCGTCATCCCCACCGTCGACGTCATCCGTGCGCGGTTCGACGAGCGTCGCGGCGGTCGTTCCTCGCTCGACCGGATCATCCGGCGGCTGCTCGGCCTCGAGGCCAAGATGCGGCAGTACTCCGACGGCGCCGTCTTCGTCCACGGCGTCGTCGACG
>NZ_DCYC01000102.1:9820-22985 GCF_002330965.1 Arsenicicoccus sp. UBA2120 | reverse complement strand
CATTCTCCCGGAATCGCCGCCACCGACTCCCTGACGAGCGCACACTCGTGGGCGTGAGAACGAGCACGACGATGGACTATCGCCTCCGCCCCCGCTGGGTCGAGCGCACCCGTTGCCTCACCGACGACCGGCCGGGGGACCCGGTCCGCCTCCTGCGCGTCCTGGCCGCGGCCCGCACGAGCGGTGTCCTGGTGCTCGACGGCACCAGCCGGGTGGACAAGGTCGCGACCGCGATCCTCGCCCGCACGCGGCGCGGACCCGAGGTGCTCGTCGTCGACTGCTCGTGGAAGCTCGGCCCGGGCCGCCTCGTGGAGCTGGTCACCCGCGCGGGGGTGCGGGCGATGGCGGGGCCGCGGACGACCTTCGTGGCCCTGACCCGCGAGGGGCGCGTCCAGTTCAGTCGCGTCCACCGGGTTCCGGGGGACCGGGTCGTGAGCGTCCCGTGGCACCACGGCCTGGGCCCGGACGACCTGGCCGGCGCTCTTGACCCGACCGGCGGACCCGACCCGACCGGCAGCCCCGACCCGACCGGAAGCCCGCAGCGCTCCGACGGTCCCGCGGGCGCCGAGCCCGAGATCCGCCACGACGGCCCGGTGTTCAGCGGCGGCCGCACGGCCCGCGACTACCGCCCGCTGCTCGGCTGCGCCGCCGACCTGCCCGAGGGCACCGAGGTCGTCATCGCCACCGTGCCGGGCGGGCTGCCGCAGGGCGTGCCCGTGCCGGCCAACGTGCACGTGCGCACCGAGGTCGACCCCCCGGCGTTCCGCCGGGACCTGCGCCGCGCCTGCGTCGTCGTCGTCGCCCTCGAGCACCGGGACGACTGCGCGCCGGGGATCATGGTGCTGCTCGACGCGATGGCCCTGGGCAAGCTCACCGTGGTCACCGACACCCTCGGGGTCCGCGAGCACGTCGAGCAGGGCGTCACGGGGTTCGTCGTGCCGGCCGGGGACGCGGCGGCGCTGGGCGAGACGCTGCGCTGGTGCCTGGACCCCGCGCACGCCGCCGAGGCCGCGGACATCCGGGAGTCGGCGCGTGCGACGGCGCGGACGGCATACGCCCCGGAGGTGCACGTGGAGGCCCTGCTGGAGCAGGTGGGCCGGGCGCTCGAGCGCGCCGAGGCCCGTCGGGGTCAGTCCTCCCGCGCGGTGCCGAACACCTCGTCGTAGGCCGCGGCCACCACGGGGTCGGCGTACCGCTCGGCGTAGAGCGCGTGGGCGCCCTGCGCCTCGCGAGATCGGACGGCCGGGTCGACGAGTGCGGCCAGCGCCCGCGCCGCCTCGACGGCGTCGGGCACCACGGTCAGGCCCGGGCGGCTCTGTGTGGCGATCCCCTCCGCGGCCACCGGGGTGCTGACGACCGGGAGGCCGCGGGCGAGCCCGTCGAGCGTCTTGATCTTGATGCCGGAGCCGAAGCGCAAGGGGTTGACCAGGGCGCACATCCGCGACAGGGCCTCGTCCAGGTCGGGGACGAAGCCGTGCACGACGACCCGGTCGCCGTGCCGGGCAGCGTCGGCCAGCAGGGACTCGTCGGCGTCGCGGCCGATGACGTGCAGCCGGGCGTCGGGCTGGAGGGCGAGCAGCTCGTCCATGCCCTCGCGCAGGAACCACCCGAGGCCGTCGTGGTTGTGCGCGAGCGACAGCAGCCCGACGAAGGCGAACTCGGGACGGCCGTCCCACCGGTCCGGCTGGTGCGACGTCTCGTCGAGCCCGGGGATCGACGGGGGCACCGCCACCACCGCCGCGCCGGTCTCCGCGCGCAGGTGACGGGCCTCCTCGGCGTTGAGCAGCACGGAGGTGGGGTTGGCGCGGGCCGCCCGGCGCTCCGAGCGCGCGACCCGGCCACGCTCGAAGCGCAGCAGGGCCTCGCGGGTGAGGGGCGCGCGGGTGAGCCAGTGCAGGCGGCTGGGGACGTTGTGCGAGAACTGACCCAGCGGGTCGAAGTCCGTGTCGATCCGCTTGTCCCGCAGGACCTCGAGCATGCGGGTGTAGCGCACGCTGAACAGGTCGTCGAGGTAGAGCACCCGGCGCCCGCGGAACCGGCGGCCGGCCACGTGCTGCTCCATGCGGACGGTGTCGATGATCTCGAGGTCGGGGTCGAGGTCGACCAGCGTCTGCTGGACGGTGGCGGCGACCCGCGGGCTGCCGAGGAAGGCCTCCTGCAGGCTCTGCCGGCGCAGGAGCACGCCGCGCACGAGCCCCACCAGCTGGTCCGTGCGGCTCGGCCGGCCCATCTCGTGCACCTGGACGCCCTCGAACTCGGCGGTGCGCCGCAGTGGCGCGCCGACGTGCAGATAGTGGATGTCCTCGGCCGGCAGCCGGGAGCGCAGGTGCCGCAGGAACCCGGCGATCACCATGGCCTTGCCGCTGTCGGAGGGGTATGGCGCCACGGCGCTGACCACGGCGACGGAGGTCACGGGGCCGTCGTGGAGCGACTCCGTGGGCGGGGTGACGAGCTGGGCGTAGAGCGAGCGCAGGCGATCCACCCAGACCGTCGCCGCGAAGGTGGTGTCGTAGCGGGCGCGTCCGGCCCGGCCGCACGCCTCGCGGCGGTGCGGGTCACGGGTCAGCGCGGTGATGGCGTCGGCGAGGGCGGCGGGGTCACCGACCGGCACGAGGAGCCCCGCGTCGTCGCCCACGATGTCGGGGATGCCGCCGACCCGCGTCGCCACGACGGCCGTGCTGGTCGCGAGCGCCGAGATCAGTGAGGTAGGCAGGGCGTCCTCGTGGCTGGGGTGGACGACGAGGTCGGCCGCGTGCAGCAGGGCGTCCACGTCGGAGCGGAAGCCCAGGACCCGCACGCGGTCCCGCAGCAAGGGGTCGCGCTCGACCTCGGCGCGGACCTCGTCGAGCAGGGGACCGTCACCTGCGAGCGCGAGGACGAACGGCAGCTCCGCGGGGAGGAGGCGGACCGCGTCCAGCGCGACCGCGTGGCCCTTCTCGGGGCGCATGAGCGACACGGTCACGCCGAGGACGGTGTCGTCGTCGACGCCGAGCTCGCGGCGCACCGCCGACCCCGTGCCCGAGGGGGAGGGCTCGCGCACGCCGTTGGGCACGAGCACGACGGGGGTGGAGGAGCGGAAGGCCGAGTACCACTCGCGCTGCGCCTCCGACAGGGCCACGACGCGGTCGAACATCGTGGCGCGCGCGGCCACGGCGGCCCGCACCCGGGCGCGGTGGGCCGCGCCCTGGGGGTCGGCCTCGATGACGTGCAGGGTGGAGACGGCGGGCACGCCGACCAGCCGCGCGGCGAGGCCGCCCACGAGGTCGGCGTGCTTGAGGTGGGTGTGGATGACGTCGGCGCCCTCGCGGCGGGCGATCGCGGCGACCCGGCGCACCGCCCGGAGGTCATAGCGACCGGCGTGGAGCTGGTAGACCGTCGCCCCCGCCTCGGCGAGCCGGTGCGCCGCGCGGTCGTCCTCGGCGTCGGACAGGCCGACGACGACGATGCGCAGCCCGGCCTCGCGCGCGGTGCGGGCCAGCTCGACCAGGACGCTCTCGGCGCCACCGGCGCCGAGGGAGTGGATGACGTGGACGACGGTCATCGGTGCGCGTGCCGGGGTCATGGCTGCTCCGTAGGTCGATGGGGGTGCCGGGGGCGCTGAGGGTGGTCAGGGTGGTCAGGACGTCGCCGAGGACGCACCGCCGCCAGGATCGTCCGGGCGTGGGCGAGGGCCGCACCGAGGACCGCCCCGATCGTCATGGCGGCGGCCACCTCCGACCGGCCCGGGGTCTCGCGCCAGGTGGTGACGGTGCCCCAGCGGGTGCGAAAGAGGGTGTCGAGGCCGGCTCGGCGCACGGCGGCGTCCCCGGCGGCGGTGGCGTCGCGGGCCAGCCGGTCGGCCTGCTCCGGCGTCTCGGCCTCCGCGGACACGGAGACGAGGCCGGAGGCGGGGTCGCCCTGGGCGTCGACGGTGCGGCCGGAGGCGACGGACGTCAGGACGGCATAGGTCGGTGCGGTGACCTCGCGGGTGCGCAGGGACAGCAGGTAGGCGCTGGACGACTGCGGCTCGAGGTAGCCGACGACGTGGGCGTGGGCGGGCTGCGGCAGCGAGGTCACCACCAGCGCGG
Organism: Arsenicicoccus sp. UBA2120; assembly: GCF_002330965.1. Lineage (NCBI taxonomy): Bacteria > Bacillati > Actinomycetota > Actinomycetes > Micrococcales > Intrasporangiaceae > Arsenicicoccus > Arsenicicoccus sp. UBA2120. The sequence continues at coordinate 18,918 of NZ_DCYC01000102.1, read as the reverse complement.
CGAGGGCGGCCCCGGCAGCGGCCAGGGGGACGGCATACGCCGGGGTGCGGTGCCGGTGCGGACGGGGCACCCGGTGGGCCCCGAGGGCCCGGGCCTGGGTGGCGAGGGCGGCGGCGAGCGCCACCACGAGATAGACGATGCGGGCGTAGGTGAGGTGCAGGAAGACGCTCGCGGCGCACCAGGCGAGCAGCCCGGCGACGCAGGCGGCGGCGTAGGGCCGCAGGCGCGCGGCGTCCGCGGACGGCAGGGACGGGAGGGCGCGCAGCACCCAGCCCGCCTGCCACAGCGCCACGGCGAGGATCGACAGGAAGGCCAGCAGCCCGACGAGCCCGATCTCGGCCCACAGCCCGAGGTAGAGGTTGTGCGGGGCGACGATCCGCTCGAGGTGCAGGTCGGTCGCTGAGGCGTAGTCGGGGAAGCGCGCGAAGTAGCCGCCGGGACCGACCCCCGTCAGCGGGTTGTCCTGGATCATCTTGGTCGCGACGGTCTGGGTGGCGATGCGCTCGCGCACCGAGCCGTCGACCGCGGCGAGCTGGCCGGACTCGGCCACCCCCAGCATCGAGAGCAGCCGGCTCCCGACGCCGGGCAGGACGAGCAGCAGCGGCACCACGACCACGGCGCCGGCGGCGAGGACCCTGCGGTCCAGGCCGCACAGGAGGAGGTAGAGGCCGGCGCCCACCAGGGCGGCGAGCATGGTCCCGCGCGAGCCGGTGAGGTAGACGCCGACGAGCAGCGCGCCGAGGCAGCCGAGGGGCACGAGCGCGAGCAGCCGGCGCCCTCGCTGCAGGCACTCCTGGACCAGCGCCAGCGCGAACGGGAGGCCGAGGACCAGGAAGCGCCCCCAGAAGTTGGCGTCCGGCAGCGGACCGGCGTGCCGCTTGGTGACGACGCCCACCCCCTCGGCCGTCGTGACGGTCTCGAAGCCCCCGAAGGTCGCCGTGTTGCCGAGCACCCACTCGTTGAGGGCACCGAGCAGGCAGATCGCCGCCATGGGCAGGACCATCGCCGCGGCGACCAGCCACCAGCGCCGAAGGCCGCTCGCCAGCAGGCACACGACCACGACGAAGACCAGCTCCTTGAGCACCCCCAGCACCGCCGCCGAGCCCCAGTCCGGCTCGACGCCGGTCCGCAGGAAGGCCACGCCGTCGAGGTCGGCCAGCTGGCTGGACAGGGCCGTGGCCAGCACGTATGCCGAGACCGCGCCCACCGTGGCCCAGGGGACGGCCACGCGCTGGACGAGGCATCGCCCCACCACGACGAGCAGGCCGAGCGCGAGCAGGGCGAGGAACGGCGACACGGGCACCCGCCCCTCGAGCACCCCCGAGGCGCCGGAGAACTCGACGGCGACCATCCCCGCGAGCAGCAGCGTGGCGGCGGCGGACGACGGCAGCGCGGCTCGCGGCTGGTCGACGTCCGCGCTGCGGGAGCGCTCGAGGGTGGCGGGGGTCATGTCGTCTGTCGTCTGTCGGCTGTCGTCTGAGGTCTGTCTGTTCAGGTCTCGTCAGCCGGCCCGGCGACGGCTGAGCGTCGAGCCGGCGCCCGCGGCGAGGATGGCCGTGAGCAGGCCGGCCAGCAGGGCGACCACGAGCTTGAGCGGGGTGGACAGGCCACCCGACTCGGGGGTGGAGGGCTCGGTGCTGAGGGTGGTGACCGTGTAGGGCGCGAGCACCTTGCCGATCTCGGGGGTGGCCGACGCGACGACCCGCTCGAGCGCGGAGGTCACCTGGCCGGGGTCGCTGCCCGCGGCCCGGACCGTGACGACGGCGCTCGGCGCGACGTTGCCGGCCGTGACCTCGACCTTCGAGCCCTCGGGGAGCCACCGCTTCTGGGAGTAGACCTCGGCCGCGGTGGCGATGACCTGGCCCCGGCTCAGGCTGTCGAAGAGCGCGGCGCTGTCGTTGGCGCTGGCGACCTTCTGCGGCACGACGACGACGTCCATCGTCGAGGTGTAGGTGCCCGGGCGGGACAGGAGGAAGCCACCCACGACGAGGGCGGCGAGCAGGCCCGCGACGAGGGCGGGCAGCAGGCGGCCGAGCCCGCGGCTGCGGGTGGTGTCGGTGGTCATGCGTTCTCCTTGGGTTCCGTGCGGGACGGGTCGATGAGCTCGGCGTAGAGGTCGTGCAGGGCGCGGGTCCAGGTCTGCATGGAGAAGGTCTGCTCGGCGCGACGCCGCGCGGCCTCGCCGTAGGCCGCGCGGGCGCCGGGGTCGGACAACAGCCGGGACAGCTCGCGCGCGAGGGCGGGGACGTCGCCGACGGGGACCACCTGTCCGGTCTCGCCGTCGAGCACGACGTCGCGGGTGCCGCCGGCGTCGGTGGCCACCACGGGCAGGCCGCACGCGGCGGCCTCGACGAGCGAGGTGGGCAGCGCCTCGGTGAACGAGGCGGACACGACCCCGTCGACCCCGGCCAGCAGGTCGGGGACGTCCTCGCGCCGCCCCAGGAGGTGGACGCGCCGCTCGAGGCCGAGCTCGCGCACGCGCGCCTCGATCGCCGGTCGGTGCGTTCCCTCGCCCACGACGAGCAGGTGGGCGTCGGGATGCTGCTCGACGACCCTGGCCCAGGCCTCGACGAGCGGCACGTGCCCCTTGGGCTCGCGCAGGGCCGCCACGACCGCCCAGACGGGCGCGCCGTCGGGGACCGGGACGTCCTGGGGGAGCCGCCGCCGCGCCGTGGAGTAGCGGTCCACATCGATGCCGTTGGGGATGCACCGCCAGCTGGCGGTGGCCGGTCCGTAGTGGCGGGCGTAGCCGTCATATGCTGCCTGGGAGACGAGGACGAGCCGCCCGAGGGTGGCCGGGACGAGGACCGACAGACCCTCCTTGACCCGGTCGGCGCGGGACCCGAGCTGCGGCACGAGGTGCAGGGTCGCGACGCAGGGGACCCCGGCGAGGCGGGCGGCCAGCGGCACGAGGGTCGCGGAGTAGCCCAGGTGGGCGTGGACGACGTCGGCGCTGCTGGCGCGCAGGGTCCGGGCCAGCCGGATGACGCCGATCGGGTCCAGCAGGCGCCGCACCCCGAGATAGGTGGGGGCGAGCCCGAGGGCCTGGAAGCGGTCGAGCATGGCGTCCTTGCCCTCGCGGCCGGCCGGACCGAGGCTGGCGACGGCGAGGTCCAGGTGGAGGTCCTGGCCGGCCGCGTGGTCGGCGGACACGTGCCGGGCCAGCTCGACGACGAGGTTCTCCGCCCCGCCGAAGCTGAAGGAGTCGAGGACGTGCAGCACTCTCACGAGGCACCACCGGGTCGCAGCAGGCGGGTGACGCGGGGCAGGGCCTGCCGGTCGACGAGGGCGAGGGCACCGACGTAGACCAGGGCGCCCACCACCACCTCGAGGACGAGCAGGAGGAAGGGCTGCTGCAGCGGGACGAACCGGTCGACGAGCGTGACGGCTCCCGCCATGACCAGGGCGCTCAGCGTGGCCGGGGCGACCGCCCGCAGCTGGGACGCGACGGGGATGCCGAGGACGCGGTCGGTGACGACGAAGCGCAGCAGGGTGAACAGCACGTGGCACGCGAGGAAGGCCACGGCCACGGCGAGGGTGGAGCGTCCGGCCGCGATCCACAGGACGGGCGCGAAGACCGCGACCTGGGCGAGGGCCAGGGTGTTGAGCAGACCGGCGTGCCCGGTGGCCTTGTAGACCTCGCCGGAGTGGAAGCCCAGGGCGTAGACCGCGGAGTAGCAGCCGAGCACGACCAGGATGGGCTCGGACAGGACGTACTGGTCGCCGAAGACCGTCTCGACGACGGGACCGGCCGCCGCGGCCAGGCCGAGCCCGGCGGGGACGGTGAGGGTGGCGACGGCGGCGATGGCCCGCAGGTAGTGCTCGCGCAGCGCCTCGCGGTCGTCCTGCAGCCGTGAGAACGAGCTGAACAGCACCTGGCCGACGACGACGCACACCCCGATGACGACCAGCTCGGGCAGGCGGAAGGCCATCGTGTAGTAGCCGAGCTCGGTCTCGCCGAGGCGTCGACCGATGCTGAAGTAGTCGAGGTTGTCGATGACCAGGGCCAGCAGGGCGAGCAGCGACAGCGAGCCGCCGAAGCGCAGCAGCTCGCCCGCCACCGGGCGGTCCCAGCCGAGGTGGCGGTCGGCCGGCTGGGTGAGGGGGGAGGCGGTGGGCTCCGCGCTCGCCATACGGGCCCTGCGTGTCAGCCGCAGGTAGACGAGCCAGTAGAGGACGGCCATCGTGGCGGTGGCGGCGACCTGGCCCCAGACCAGGCTCCACGCCCCGGCGCCCGCGAGCGCCATGGAGATCGAGACGGCCGCCTTGACCAACGCGCCGCCCAGCTCGGGCAGCGTGCGCTCCTTGAAGGCCAGGTGGCGGCGCAGCGCGGCGTCGGGGAAGACGGCGAGGCCCTGCAGCAGCATCGACACGGACAGGGCCTGGATGAGCGGGACGAGGGCGTCGTTGCCGAGCAGGGCGGCGAGCCAGGGCGCCGTGACGAGGCAGAGCAGCCCGAAGCCCAGCGCCAGCACCAGCGTCAGCGCGGCGCCGGTGGGGGCGATGCGTCGCCACGACCCGGAGTGCTGCACGAGCGCGGTGCCGACGCCGAGGTCCTTGAGCCGGTCGAAGATGTTGATCGCGAGCAACGCGAGGGCCACCAGGCCGAAGGCCTCCGGGGCCAGCAGGCGGGCGAGGACGACGGTCGAGACGAACGTGACGAGCTTGCTGCCGCCGTACTGCAGGACGTTCCAGACGGTGCTGGTGCCGACCCGACGGGCGGGCGTCGAGCGGGACTCCTCCTCGGGCGGCGGGTGGTGCTCGTCGGTGACGTGCTCGCTCATCGCGGGTCCGGGAGGCCGTCGAGCAGGGTCGCGGCGACGTCGTCCCACGAGGCGCCGCCGGCCAGGCCCGCCCGGCCGGCGTCGCCGAGCCGGGCCGCGAGGTCCGGGTCGCGCAGCAGGGTGACGATGCCGTTGGCGAGCCGGTCGGGGTCCGCGGGCGGGACGACGAGGCCGGTGCGCCCGTCCTGGACCACGGCCGGTATGTCGCCCACCGCCGTCGCGACCGCTGGCCGCGCGAAGGTGTGGGCGAGGTGCGCGACCCCGCTCTGGCTGGCCCGGCGATAGGGCAGGACCACCGCCCGCGCCCGCTCCAGGATCCCCGGGACGTCCTCGACCGCGACGTAGCCGTCGCGCAGCTCCACGCCGGGCAGGCCGGCGACGCGGCGGCGCAGGGCGTCCGCGTCGACGTCGGCGCTGATCGACCCGGCGATGGTGAAGGTCGCGTCGGGCACGTGCTCGCGCACCCGGGGCCAGACCTCGAGCACGTCGTCGAGGCCCTTGTAGCCGGTGACGGTGCCGAAGAACAGCAGGTGGGGGGCCGTGGAGGCGGCGCTCGATGGGGTGTCGGTGCGGAAGACGTCCTCGTCGCCGTGCGGGATCACGCGGACCGGGCCGGTCACCGGCCAGGTCTCGAGGACCACCCGGCGGGCGCTCTCGCCGAGGACGTAGACGACGTCGACGGTCGCGTAGGCGGCGCGCAGGGCCTGGTAGGTCGGGCCGCTGTCGTTGTAGAGGCCGTCGCGTCCGGGCTGCTCGACGAGCGGACGCGGCTCGTGCGCCACGATGCCGAGGGTGGCCCAGGGGGCGAGGCGCCGGGCCGCGACGACGCCCCAGCCGTCCACCGGGAAGCGCCACGCCGACCACAGGACCACGTCGGGCCGGGTGCGCCGGATCTCGAGCAGGAGGCGCACCCACGCGGCGTGGTGCTGACCGGCCCGGACGACGCGGCGGGCCTTGCGCCACAGCTCGGGGGCGTCCGCCCCGGCGGTCGGGTGCCAGGTCGGCAGGATCGCCTCGACGGTGCAGCCCTGCTCGCGCGACGCGAGCTCGGGGGAGGGGCCGGTCACCACGCGCACGGACTGGCCGCGGCGGGCGAGACCCTCGCCCAGCTGCACGGCGAACTGGAAGAGGCCACCGGCGGGCGGCAGCTCGACCAGCATGATGCGTCGACGGGCGGGCAGCGGCACGGGGGAGAACCTCCAACGGGGCGGGGCGGGGCGACAGGGATGGGGGCAGGGGCGCGGGCAGGACGAACGCCCGGTCCAGGGTAACGAGACGGCATCGGCGGCCACGCCCTAACGGCGAAACCGCCTGTGGACGACGCGACGCACGCCGGTGCCGACCTGGCCTATCGTCAGGTGGTCGCGCCAGGTGAGCCGGTCGTCATGACGGTGCGACGGTGCGATGGTGCGACGGTGCGACGGTGCGACGAGGACGTCCGTGAGGAGGAACGCATGCAGGGGAGCGGGACCGTGCTCGTGGCCGTCCTGGGTCTGCTCGTGGGGCACCGCCTGGACGCGTGGCTGCGGGCGGGGACCTATCGCCGAGACAGGGACCTGGTCCGGCGGCCCCGGGCCTCACGCTGGGTGCGGCCCGCGTCCGTCGCGCTCCCGGCTCTCGCCTGGTGGCAGCTCTGCGCCCACGACCGGGCCCCGCTCGCGGTCGTCGTGGTGCCCCTCGCCTGGCTCATGGTGGCGCTGGCGGCGATCGACCTGGACGTCCACCGGCTGCCCGACGCGCTGCAGCTGCCGCTCTATCCCGTCCTGGCCGTCGCGCTGACGGCCGTTGCCGCAGTCACCCGAGACGGCGAGGCGCTGCTGCGCTCGGCGATGGCGGTCGTCGTCGTCCTCCTCATCGGAGGTCTGCTGTGGCTGACCGCGCCGCGCCAGGGGCTGGGCCTCGGGGACGTCAAGCTCGCCGGCCTGCTGGCGGCGGTCCTGGCTCAGCTCGGCTGGTCGCAGGTCCTGCTGGGCCTGTGGGCGGGCTTCGCGCTGGGTGGGGTGGTGGCGGCGGCGCTGCTGGTGACGCGTCGGGCGGGCCGCCGGGACCACCTGGCCCTCGGTCCACCGCTCATGCTCGGCGCGCTGCTGGCCGTCCTCGCCGGGTGACGCCGGCACCGTAGAATCCGGGCCATGACCCTCGCACTCCTCGTCCTGCACTACCTCACGCTCGCGCTGCTCGTCTTCGGCTACGTCCAGAGCATCGAGCCCGGCGCCGCCACCAAGCTCATGGCGTGGGGCGCTCGGCTGCAGCTCCTGTCCGGCCTGGCGCTCGTCGTCCTCGAGGAGATGGAGGGCAACGCGCCCCACATGTTCATCGGCATCAAGCTGCTGGTCATGCTCGGTGTCGTGGCGCTGACCGAGATCTCGCACGCCCGTGGCCGCCGCGGGGAGGCCAAGCCCGCCCTGCTGCACGCCGCCGCCGCCCTCGTCGTGGTCAACCTGATCGTGGCCTACACCCTGCCCCACTGATCGCAGCCCTGCTGTTCAGATGCCTGGACCGTATGCCGACGGCCCGGCCTCCTCGCGGTGACCCCGCTGGAGGCCGGGCCGTCCGTCATACCGGGCGCGGCTGGTGTGGCTCACGCAGCTCTTGACCGATGTGGTGACCGCTGACCGCGAGACTCCGGATGACCGGCGGGCGCGATGGACGACGGCTGCCGTGGAGGATCAGGCGCGCTGCTCGGCGCGCCGGGCGACCCTGGCGAGGGCGTCCCCGTGGAGTCGTTGAGTCCGCCACTCCTCGAGCGGCTCGGCGCCGAGGGAGCGGTAGAACCGGATGGCGGGGGCGTTCCAGTCCAGGACGGTCCACTCGACGCGGGTGTAGCCCCGTTCCACCGCCCGCGCGGCGAGGCCCTCGAGGAGCATGCGTCCGAGGCCGGTTCCGCGGTGCTCCGGCTCGACGAAGAGGTCCTCGAGCCAGATGCCGTGCTGCCCCGTCCAGGTCGAGAAGGTCAGGAACCACACGGCCAGCCCGACGACCTCGCCGTCGACCTCGGCCACGTCGGCGCAGACGGCGGGGTCACCGTCCTCGGGGAAGAGGGCGTCCCTCAGGTCCTGCGGCGTGGCGGTGACGGCGTGGCTCTGCCGCTCGTAGGCCGCGAGGTCGCGGACGAGTCGGTGCAGGGCGGGGACGTCGTCGACGGTGGCAGGTCGGATGGTGGGTGAGGTGGCCGCCGAGGGGGCGGCGGGGGTCGCGGGCCGGGCGGCTGCGGGCTCGATGTCGGTCACGGGACCAGCAGGACCTTGCCGGAGGTGCGGCGGCCCTCGAGGGCGTCGTAGGCAGCGCGGGCGTCGGTGAGCGGGTGCCGGGAGTCGATGGCGATGTCGAGGGAGCCGTCCGCGATCAGGGCGAGGACCTCGCCCGACCGGGCGAGCAGCTCGTCCCGGCCGGCGATGTAGTGGGCGAGGGTGGGGCGGGTGAGGTAGAGCGAGCCACCCTGGTTGAGCCGCTGCGGGTCGAGCGGGGGGACCGGGCCGCTGGCGGCGCCGAAGAGCACGAGCAGGCCCCGGGGCCGCAGGCTCGCCATGGACGCGTCGAAGGTCGCCTGACCGACGCCGTCGTAGGCCACGTCGACACCACGCCCGGCCGCCTCCTTGACGGCGCTCGCGAGGCTGTCGACGGTGTCGTGCTCGCGGTAGTTGATGACGTGGTCGGCGCCGCGGTCGCGGGCGATGGCGAGCTTGTCCTCGCTGCCGGCGGTCGCGACGACCGTCGCGCCCTTGGCCTTGAGCAGCTGGACGAGCAGCTGCCCGACGCCGCCCGCCGCCGCGTGGACCAGCGCGACCGTCTCGGCGGTGCAGGGATAGGTGTCGTTGACCAGGAAGTGGGCCGTCATCGCCTGCAGCATCGCGGCTGCGGCGACGTCGAGCTCGACGCCGTCGGGCACCGGGACGAGGCTGGCGGCGGGGACGGTGGCGACGGAGGCGGCGCTGCCGAGCTGCATGGCCCAGGCGACGCGGTCGCCGGGCGCGACCTCGGTGACGCCCTCGCCGACGGACTCGACGGTGCCCGCGCCCTCCATGCCGAGCACGAACGGCGTCTCGACGGGATAGACCCCGCCGCGCTGGTAGGTGTCGATGAAGTTGACCCCGCTGGCCGCGACCGTGACGCGGGCCTGGCCGGGACCGGGGTCGGGGACCTCGCGCTCCTCGACGCGGAGCACGCCGGAGTCACCGTGCTCGGGGACGATCAGGGCTGAGGCGGTCAGGCTCGTCATGGCCAAACCCTACCGGGGGCAGGTGCATCGACCGGCCTTCGTCCCCCAGCCTGATGGACCTACCTCAGGTAGTCACATTCGCCGGGGTTCGCACG
>NZ_DCYC01000102.1:0-9640 GCF_002330965.1 Arsenicicoccus sp. UBA2120 | reverse complement strand
CGCCGGGGTTCGCACGGGCGCCTCGTCACAGCGCGATCCAGTAGCGGCGCGTCCGCGCCCCCGGCGCGTGCTCGCGCACGTCCTCCAGCTCGCCGCCGTTGCGCTCGATGACCGCAGCCGACGCCAGGTTGGTGTCGTCGCAGGTCACGAGGATGCTGTCGAGGTCGAGCCGCCGGGCCCGGGGGAGCACCTCACCGAGCGCCCAGGTGGCCAGCCCGCGCCCGCGGGCCGACGGCCGTATGCCGTAGCCCACGTGGCCGCCGACCTCGAGCAGGTGCGGGTTGAGCGTGTGACGGAGCTGGATCGCGCCGAGGTAGGTGTCATCGTCCGCGACCCACACGGTGGTGGCCGGCACGTAGCCGTGGGGACGCTCGGACGTGGGGTCGGCCTGCAGCAGCAGCTGCTCCACCCAGTCCGCGAAGCCCGCTGCGCTGCGGAGCCCAGGGACGTCCGCCGGGAGCGAGGCCCCGTCCTGGTGGACGCCCGGTCCCCACTCGTCGAGCGACTCCAGCCAGGAGCGGCGCAGACGGGTGGTCGGGGCGATCAGCTGCGGCATACGGCCCACCCTCCCAAAAGATCGTGAGGGTTTCCCCCAACTTTCTTGGAGGAACCCTCACGATCTCGGGTCAGGGGGGCGGGTCAGGTCAGGCCAGGGCCGTCGACAGCGCGGACCAGTCGACCTGGCGCGGCGCCGCGGCGCGAACGGAGGCCAGCAGCCCCAGCCGGGCGGCCCGCACCTCGGGGTCCTCGGCCATGACCAGGATGTCGTCGAAGAACCGCGCCACCGGGTCGACCAGCGCCTTGCCCTGCGTTGCGAAGGTCTCGAGGTCGGCGCTCGACCCCTCGGGCAGGCCCTCGAGGGCCTCGCGCAGCTCGACCTCGGCCGGCTCGGTGAGCCGGGAGGCGTCGTATGCCGTCGCGGTGCCCTCCGGCACGATCCGCCCGATGCGCTGCAGGGACGCCACGATCGACCGGAATCCCTCGTCGCCGCGCAGCGCCTCGGCCTGGGCGAGCGCCGTGGTGGCCTCGCCGGGGGTGGCGGCACCGGGCAGGACGGCGTCGATGAGGTGCACCGAGGTGCCCTCGTCGCGCAGCAGCTGGGCATAGCGCCCGACCGTGAACTCCAGGGCGGCGTCGACGGACTCGTCGGACACCTCGACTCCCTGGGACCGCAGCCGGACCGCGGCGGCCTCGAGCCCGGAGCGGATGGACAGGTCGGCGAGCGCCTGGCCGACGACGCCCTGGTCGCGCAGGATCCGCACGACGCCGAGGGCGGCGCGGCGCAGGCCGAAGGGGTCGGAGGACCCGGTGGGCTTGGCGCCGATGGCGAACATCGCCATGAGCAGGTCGAAGCGGTCGCCGAGGGCCAGCAGCGCGCCGGGCACGGACGCGGGCAGGGCGTCGGCGCTGGTCTTGGGCTGCTCGGTCTCGTAGAGCGCGTCGGCCACGGCCTGGGGCTCGCCGGTGCGGACGGCGTACTCGCGGGCGACGAAGCCGGCCAGGGAGGTCATCTCGGTGACCATCTGGGTGGCGAGGTCGTACTTGGCGAGGGCGCCTGCGCGCGTGAGGGTCTCGCGGTCGGCGGCGCCGAGGGAGACCTGGTCGGCGAGGGCGGTGGCGACGTCGGCGATGCGGCGGGCGCGCTGCCCGACCGAGCCGAGGCGGTCCTCGAAGGTCAGCTGGTCAAGGCCGGGCACGAAGGACTCGACGGAGTCGGTCTGCAGGTCGGCGTTCCAGAAGAACAGCGCGTCCTCGTAGCGGGCGCGGATGACCGACTCGTTGCCGGCCTTGACGGTGGCGTCGTCGCAGCGGCCGTTGGCCATGGTGACGAAGTGCGGCAGCAACGCCCCGGACGCGTCCAGCACCGGCAGGTAGCGCTGGTGCTTGCGCATGACGGTGGTGAGGATCTGCGCGGGCAGGTCGAGATAGCGCTCGTCGAAGTCGCCGAGCACGCCGTGCGGCTCCTCGACGAGGTTGGTGATCTGGTCGACCAGGGCCGCCTCGGCCTCCACGTCGACCCGGCCGCCGGCCCGCGCGGCGAGGGCCTCGGCCTGCTCCACGACGGCGGCCCGCCTGGCAGCGGTGTCCAGCGCGATGCCTCCGCGGCCGATGGCAGGGAGCAGCTCGTCGGCCGAGGGCACCTCGACGTGGCCCAGCAGCACGCCGTCGCCCCGCTCCTGCCGCTCGACGCCACCGGTGGTGCGCTGCAGGTAGGTCTCGCGTCCCGCGACCAGGCGCGACACCTGCACGGGCACGACGGTCTCGCCCCACAGGGCCACCAGCCAGCGGATCGCCCGCGAGAAGGACAGGGACGGGTCGGACCAGCGCATGTTCTTCTCGGCGCGCAGGCCCGTCACGACCTCGGCGAGCAGCGGGGTCAGCACGTCCATGACGGTGCGACCGGGCTGCTCGACCACGACGCATGCGTGCTCGGCGCCCTGCACCTCCAGGCGCTGGACCTGGTCGACCGAGACCTTCTGGCCCCGGGCGAATCCCTCGAGCGCCTTGGTGGGGTTGCCCGCGGCGTCATACGCGGCCTGCCACTTGGGGCCCTTGCGGACCTGCTCGGTGTCGGGCTCGCGCGCCGCGACGCCCTCGACGACGGCGACGATGCGCCGAGGCGTCCCGTCGACGCGGATGGCGCCGTGCTCGAGGCGGGTGGCGGCGAGGCGCTCCGTCAGGGCCGCGCGGACCTGCTCGACGGTCGCGGGCACGACGTGCGGGGGCAGCTCCTCGACGCCGATCTCGAGGGCCAGGGTCTGCGGCTCGGTCGGCAGCGCGGACTCGTCGACCGTGGGCGGCTCGGCCGCCGGCGGCTCGACGGACCGCATCAGCGGGTGGCCCAGCTCGGCGCGGCGCTCGATCCACAGGGCCGCCGTGTCGCGCATGAGCCGCCGCATCGTGGCGAAGGCGCGGGCGCGCTCGGTCGTCGAGATCGCGCCGCGGGCGTCGAGGACGTTGAACGCGTGCGAGGACTTGAGGATGTAGGAGTGCGCGGGGACCGGGAGGCGGGCCTCGACCATGCGCGTGGCCTCGGCGACATAGCTGTCGTAGAGCGCGCGGTTGGTCTCGACGGACGCGTCGTCGAGGTAGTAGCGGCTCATCTCGTACTCGGACTGCCCGAAGGCCTCGCCGTAGGTGATGACCTCGCCGGAGGGCTTGCGGGCGTAGGCGATCTCCTTGAAGTGGGTCACGCCCTGCACGGCCATGAGGATGCGCTCGACGCCGTAGGTCAGCTCGACGGGGATGGGGTCGAGGTTCTGCCCGCCCACCTGCTGGAAGTAGGTGAACTGGGTGATCTCCATGCCGTCCAGCCACACCTCCCAGCCGAGGCCCCACGCGCCGATGGCGGGCTGCGCCCAGTTGTCCTCGACGAAGCGCACGTCGTGGGCGGCGAGGTCGATCCCGAGCGCCTCGAGGGACCCGAGGTAGAGCTCCTGCGGGTCGCCGGGCTCGGGCTTGAGGATGACCTGGAACTGCGTGTGCGTCTGGAGGCGGTTGGGGTTCTCGCCATACCGGCTGTCGTCGGGCCGCACGGAGGGCTCGACGTAGGCGACGTCCCAGGGCTCCGGTCCGAGGACCCGCAGGACGGTCGCGGGGTTCATCGTCCCCGCTCCCACCTCGGTGTTGAAGGGCTGCACGGAGAGGCAGCCCCGCTGGGTCCAGTAGTCGGACAGGATGCGGAGGGCGTCTTGCATGGTCAGCACCCGCCCAGCCTACGTGGTTCGGCGGCGTCGGCCCGTCACCGAGACCCGTCCGGCGAGGGTCTGTCAGTGGTGGGCCGTAGTCTTGTCGCTGCGATGGAATCCCTCTTCGACGACCTGCCCATGTCCCCTCCCACCCCCGCGATGCGCCCGGCCGCGGCCTCCGGCGACGTCGACGAGTCCGGCCTGCCCGCCTGGGCGCTGTCCGACGACGTGCCGCCTCCGACGGACGCCGACGCTCCTCCGTTCGACGACGGGTCGTATGCCGCCGCGCCCGGCCTCCACGGGGGCACCGGACGGGGCGCGTTCGCCGCCTCGCGCGATCCCGAGCAGATCGTGGCGGGCCTCAACCCGCAGCAGCGCGAGGCCGTCGTCCACGAGGGCGGGCCGCTGCTCATCGTGGCCGGCGCCGGCTCGGGCAAGACCCGCGTTCTCACCCAGCGCATCGCCTACCTCCTGGCGGCGCGCGGAACCCAGCCGGGCGAGATCATGGCGATCACCTTCACCAACAAGGCGGCCGCCGAGATGCGCGAGCGCGTCGAGGCCATCGTCGGGCCGCGGGCCAAGGCGATGTGGGTGTCGACCTTCCACTCGGCGTGCGTCAAGATCCTGCGGCGCGAGGCCAAGGCGGTGGGGCTGAGCTCGAGCTTCTCGATCTACGACGCCGCCGACTCCCAGCGCCTGATGGCGATGGTGCTGCGAGACATGGACCTCGACCCCAAGCGCTACCCGCCGCGGTCGTTCAGCCACCAGGTGTCCAACCTCAAGAACGAGCTGGTCGACGAGGAGACCTACCGAGACCGCCTGGGGGAGAGCGCGACCCACCAGGAGCGCCTGCTCGGCGAGGCCTACGTCGACTACCAGCGCCGGCTGCGCCAGGCCAACGCGATGGACTTCGACGACCTGATCATGACGACGGTCAACATCCTGCAGGCCTTCCCGCAGATCGCCCAGCACTACCACCGCCGGTTCCGGCACATCATGGTGGACGAGTACCAAGACACCAACCACGCGCAGTACGAGCTGGTCCGGCAGCTCGCGGGCGGGCCGACGGTCGAGGGCGCGCTGCCGATGGCCGAGCTCGTCGTCGTGGGTGACGCGGACCAGTCGATCTACGCCTTCCGCGGCGCCACGATCCGCAACATCGTCGAGTTCGAGCAGGACTACCCGCAGGCGCGCACGATCCTGCTGGAGCAGAACTACCGCTCGACCCAGACGATCCTGCAGGCCGCCAACGCCGTCATCGCCAAGAACCCCGACCGGCGCAAGAAGTCGCTCTGGTCCGACCAGGGTGACGGCGCGCCGATCGTGGGCTACGTCGCGGACAGCGAGCACGAGGAGGCGTCCTTCGTCGCGCAGTCCATCGACCGGCTCGGCGACGAGCACGGGGTCAAGCCGCGCGACGTCGCGGTCTTCTACCGCACCAACGCGCAGTCCCGTGCCCTCGAGGAGGTGTTCGTGCGGGTCGGCCTGCCCTACAAGGTGGTCGGCGGCACGCGCTTCTACGAGCGGCGCGAGGTCAAGGACGCGCTGGCCTACCTGCGGGTGATCGCCAACCCCGAGGACACCGTCAACCTGCGCCGGATCCTCAACGTCCCCAAGCGCGGCATCGGCGACCGCGCCGAGGCGTGCGTGGCGGCGCTGGCCGAGCGGGACCGCACCAGCTTCGTGGCGGCGCTGGGCCACCCCGAGGACGCGCCGGCGATCGCCACCCGGTCGGTGACGGCGATCAAGGGCTTCACCTCGCTGCTCGAGGGGCTGCGCGAGGTGCGTGACGCCGGAGGCGGCGTCGGCGAGCTGCTCGAGGCGGTCGTGGACCGCTCCGGCTACCTCGCCGAGCTGCAGGCCAGCCACGACCCTCAGGACGAGACCCGCATCGAGAACCTCAACGAGCTCGTCGCCGTGGCACGGGAGTTCGACGAGACCTATCCCGAGGGCGGGCTCGACGACTTCCTCGAGCAGGTGTCGCTGGTCGCCGACTCCGACGAGATCCCGGACGAGGACGACGGCTCCGGCGTGGTCACCCTCATGACCCTGCACACCGCCAAGGGCCTGGAGTTCCCGGTCGTCTTCCTCACCGGCATGGAGGACGGCACCTTCCCGCACAGTCGCGCCCTGGGCGACAGCAAGGAGCTCGAGGAGGAGCGGCGCCTGGCCTACGTCGGCATCACGCGGGCCCGCGAGCGGCTGCACCTGTCCCGCGCCGCCGTCCGATCCGCCTGGGGGCAGCCGCAGTTCAACCCCGCCTCGCGGTTCCTCGACGAGATCCCCGACGAGCTGCTGGACTGGCAGCGCACCGAGTCTGCCCTGATGGGGCGGTCCTCGGCGCCGACGGTCGCTCGCCTCGGCGGCATGCGGCAGGCGCGCGGCCCGGCCAGGCCGGTGCCGTCCCTGTCCGCGGGCGACCGGGTCAACCACGACTCGTTCGGCCTCGGCTCGGTCGTGCGCGTGGAGGGCGTCGGCCCCAAGTCCATGGCGACCGTCGACTTCGGCGGCGACACCGGCGTCAAGCGCTTCCTGCTCGGGATCGCCCCGCTCGAGAAGCTCTAGCGAACGGTCTGCCACCCGATCCCGGGCACGACACGACCCGCTCGACCTCGTCGCGGCAGGTCGCGGATGGACCGGGCGGCGGACCGACCGGTCTCCCGCGGCAGGATGCTGGTCAGCGCCCACTCGCCGTCGGCTGCCCGACGGCGGGCATCTGAGTATGGCGACCCGCCGTCACTGGCAGGCCGCGTCACGGTCCCGGTTCTTGCTCGGATCCCGTCCCCTCGCGCCGGCTTCGCGATGGCGGGAGGCCGCCGCGGCGCAACCAACTGCTGCACAACGGGCCGACGTGGCGGATGGGGCTGTTGCGGCACAACGGAATTCGCGGACATGACGATCCGATGTGCAGCAGTTGTGCACGCCACGTGCCGTCGCGGCGGTCAGGGTCGCGCTGGGAGCGCGGTGGGTGCGCGCCGGGGGCGGCGTGGTGTGCCGGGTTCGCGCTGGGAGCGCGGGGTCAGACGCCGACCTTGCGCTTGCGGAGCTCGATCTCGGGGTCGGCGGCGTCCTTGAGGTTCGGGTCGCCGTGCGGGTGGATCTCGAGGTGCAGGTGCGGTCCGGTGGAGCGGCCGCTGTTGCCGGACAGCCCGATCGTCTGGCCGGCACCGACCTTGGCGCCCAGCGCGACGTCGGCGCGGCTGAGGTGGGCGTATCGAGCCAGGCTCCCGTCGGTGAACGTCACGTCGATGTAGGTGCCGTAGACACCGTGCCCCGTCTTGACGTCGGTGATCACGCCGGTGGACAGGGAGCGCAGGGGGGTGCCGATCGGAGCCGCGAAGTCCAGGCCGTGGTGGACGCCACCCCAGCGGGGGCCGAAGCGCGAGGTCAGGCGGTAGGGACCGCCCATGGGGCCGACCCACGCAGGGGGAGCGGGCTTGGCCGGGGTGGCGGCCGCGGGCGCGGCCGGGGGAGCGGCGATCGCCGCGGGGACGGTCACCGTCGACGGCGTCGTGGCGGCGCGGTAGAGCGCGCGGGGGACGGCGACGGTGCGGACCGAGCGGTCGGCGCGGTCCAGCCGGCTGGAGCGACGAGCGAGGAGCGAGGAGGTGTCCTCGGCCGGTGCGGGGGCCACGGCGGCGGGAGCCAGGGCGACCGGGGCCGCGGCGGGCACGCTCGCCGCGACGCGAGAGGCGGCCTGTGCCGACCCGGTCCGGGCGTCGTCGCCACCCACGGTGGTGACGGTGACAGCCACGGCGACGGCCGTCAGGGTCGTGACGGCTCCTGCCGTGGCGAGGCGGGGGCGAGGACGGGTGCTGCCGCTCGCGCGGTGCCGACCGGAGCTGCCGTGGACGTGCGCAACCTCGGACAGAGGGGGGAGGGGCATGCGGGTTACCTGACATCGGCGGGCGAGGGGGCAAGTCAGGCTAACCCGTGATGTTTTCGTTACGCAATGCGAGCGTACGGGTGAAGCGGTGCGTCTGACCTGCGCAGATCCACGTCCAGGCTCCGCCACGTGGCACGCATCACCCCGCCGGTGCCGAGCGGGTCCCCCTGGGCTAGGCTGGCGGCATGAGCGAGTCCAGGTTGCGAATCCTTGTGGCCAAGCCGGGTCTTGACGGCCACGACCGTGGTGCAAAGGTGGTGGCTCGCGCGCTGCGTGACGCCGGCATGGAGGTCGTCTACACCGGCCTGCACCAGACCCCCGAGCAGATCGTCGAGGCGGCGATCCAGGAGGATGCCGACGGTGTCGGTCTGTCCGTCCTGTCCGGCGCCCACATGACCTTGTTCAAGAAGGTCATCGACCTCCTGCAGGCCAAGGAGGCATCCGACATCGTGGTCTTCGGCGGCGGCATCATCCCCGAGGACGACATCAAGCCGCTCAAGGACATGGGCGTGGCCTATGTCTTCACCCCTGGGGCCACCACCACCGAGATCGTCGAGTGGGTCACCTCCAACGTCGACGCCCACTGAGCTCAGCAGATCGCACCGCACCCCTCTGGACCATCAGGGGCATCCTCGCCGGACCGGCGAGGATGCCCCTTCCTCATGCCGCCGTCACGGCCCCCGTGCGGGTGTGCCGTTGCCTGGATGCGACCTGGTAATGACCTGACCACATGTAACGCCATGTCACACATTCCCGGGTAATCGGCTTGAAGTGGGTCAAAGCGCCACCCGTTCGGCCCAACTTGGCTCACCGGTATTTACACCCGAACGAGGGTGTGTGAGATTCCGTGCACCGGTCGGCGGGCCCATCAGGACAGCTCACGTCCCCCACCTCCGGTCCCCCTCGGCAGCGCTCTGCTCGGCGCTGCCGCGTACCCGCAGGAGCCATCTCATGAAGCGAATCACCATCGGAGCTGCGTTCGCGATCGCGTGCGCCACGGCCGCCACGCCCCTGGTCGTCACGGGCGCCCAGGCCGCCGACCAGAGCGGCAGCGGCAACGACAAGGCCACGGTCTTCGTCGCCGCCGACACCCGCGCAGGCCTCGTCAAGGCCGCCCAGGCGGACTCCGCCGCGCTCGTCAAGGCCGTCGGCCTGTCCGCCGACGACGCGTTCGTCGTCAAGGACGTCATCAAGGACGCCGACGGCAGCTCGCACGTCCGCGTCGACCGCACCTACAAGAAGGTGCCCGTCGTCGGCGGCGACCTGGTCATCCACCGCGACGCGTCCGGCAAGGTCACGGGTCACGACGGCACCTTCGACGGCGCCATCACGGTCGACCTGTCGCCCAAGGTGTCCAAGGCCCAGGGCGAGGCCAGGGCGCTCGCCGCGGCCAAGGAGCACAACGGCGACAAGGGCCTGGCGGGTGCCGCCGTCAAGCAGACCGGCCTGGTCCTCTACGTCGACGGCGCCGGCACGCAGCACCTCGCCTACGAGGTGCGCACCACGGGCGTGGAGAAGGACAAGACCCCGTCGCGCATCGCGAGCCTGGTCGACGCCGACACCGGGGCCAGCCTGCGGTCGTACGACGAGATCCACCAGGGCAGCGGCACCGGCATCTACGTCGGCGGCGTCCCGCTGTCGACGACCTACTCCGGCGGCACCTACTCGCTGCGCAACCCCTCGACGGGCAACTACACGACGGACTCGGGCAACACGACGACGACCGGCACCACGATGACGGACGCCGACGACCGCTGGGGCACCGGCTCCAACAGCAACCGCCAGAGCGCCGCGGTCGACGCGCAGTTCGGCGCCGACAAGACCTTCGAGTACTTCAAGACGACCATGGGCCGCAACGGCATCTGGAACGACGGTCGTGGTGCCCGCTCACGGGTCCACTACGACAGCAACTACACCAACGCCTTCTGGGACGGCAGCCAGATGACCTACGGCGACGGGGCCGGCAACGCCCACCCGCTCACCGAGATCGCCGTCGCCGCCCACGAGATGCGGCACGGCGTCACGCAGACCACCGCCGGTCTCGTCTACTACGGCGACGCCGGTG
>NZ_DCYC01000064.1:35016-39852 GCF_002330965.1 Arsenicicoccus sp. UBA2120 | reverse complement strand
TGTCGGGAGCCCGCGTCCTCGGAGCCCGGTCCGCCCTGACGGGTCACTTCCTGTCGGGACCCCGCCTCCTCGGAGCCCGGGCCGCCCTGACGGGTCACTTCCTGTCAGGAGCCCCGCTGCCTCGGGGCCCCACCCGACCCGACGGGTCACTTCGTGTCGGGAGCCCCGCTGCCTCGGGGCCCCACCCGACCCGGCGGGTCACTTCGTGTCGGGAGAGCTGCGACCTCGGCGCACCGTCCGCCCCGACGGGCCACTTCGTGACGGGTCTAGGCGAAGAGTGCCTGGCCGATGTGCTCGCCCTCCTTGGCACCAGGCGGTATGGCGAACAACGCCGACCCGCGGTGCTGGAGGTACTCCTGGAGGGCGTCCTGCTTGGCCATGCGGGTCTGCATCGGGATGTACTGCTTGGCGGGGTTGCGGACGTAGGCGATGAAGAACAGCCCGGCGTCCATGCGCCCGAGGTCGTCGGAGCCGTCGGTGTAGTTGTAGCCGCGGCGCAGCATCTGCACGCCACCGTTGCGCGTCGGATGCGCCATCGCGACATGGGAGTTCGCGGCGACCAGCGGCTGGCCCTCCCGCCCCTTGATGGTGAAGTCCGGTGCGGTGAACTCCTTCCCGCCGGACAGGGGCGCGCCCTCGCGGCGGTCGCGGCCGATGATCGCCTCCTGCTCGCGCAACGAGGAGCGGTCCCACGTCTCGAGGTTCATCGCGATGCGGCGGGCGACGAGGTAGGAGCCACCGGCCATCCACGGCGCCTTGGCGTCGTCCTTGGCGCCGACCCACAGGTGGGCGTCGAGCGCGGACGGGTCCTCGGCCTTGAGGTTGGCCGTGCCGTCCTTGAAGCCGAACAGGTTTCGCGGGGTCGCCTGCGCCGTCGACGTCGACGAGGTGCGGCCGTAGCCCAGCTGCGACCAGCGCAGCGACACGACGCCGAACCCGATGCGCGCGAGGTTGCGGATGGCGTGCACGGCCACCTGCGGGTCGTCGGCGCAGGCCTGCACGCACAGGTCACCGTCGCTGCGCGCGGGGTCGAGCGCGTCCGCGGGGAAGTGCGGAAGGCGTTGCAGCGCAGCGGGTTGCCGCGCCGCGAGCCCGAACCGATCCTTGCCGGCGGCGTCCCGGAACAGGGTCGGCCCGAAGCCGAAGGTCAGCGTCAGCCTCGAGGCCGACAGACCGTCCGCCTCGCCGGAGTCGTTGGGGGGCGCGCTGTATGACGTCGGGTCCCCACCCACCGGCCGACCCGCCGTCATCTCGGCGGCCGCCGCGGTCCAGGCGGTCAGCAGGGCGACGAGGTCCTCGCGGGAGGTCGTCGTGACGTCGAACGCCGCGAAGTGCAGCCGGTCCTGGGCGGGCGTGACGATCCCCGCCTGGTGCGCGCCGTAGAACGAGACGCTGTCGGAGGCAACGGCCTTCGCGTCGCCCGCCGTGCCGTCGCCGTCACCACGGCCGTCGCCGTCACCCTCGGAGGCGTTGGCGGTCGCCATACCGCCGGCGAAGCCGACCGCACCGACCGCGGCCGAGGCGGCTCCCCAGCCGAGAAGTCCACGACGAGACAGGGACTCGGGCATCAGATGACGGCGGCAGTCAGCTTGGACAGCGGCTCGGAGAGCGCGTTGACCGCGTCCGACAGCGCCTTCACCTCCTCCTTGGAGAGCTGGTCGTAGGTCTTGAAGCCCTTGCCGACCTTGTGCTGGTCGAGGAGCTTCTGCAGGGCCGAGAACTTCAGCTGCAGCTGGGAGTCCAGCGCGGCGTCCTTCTTCTTGAGGATCGGGCGCAGGCCCTCCCACGCGACGCGGGCCCCGTCGACGTTGGCCTGGAAGTCCCACAGGTCGGTGTGGCTCCAGATCTCCTCCTCGCCGGTGACCTTGCCGGTCGCGACCTCGTCGAGCAGGCCCTTGGCGCCGTTGCCGATCTGGTCAGCGGTGAACTGCATGGACCGGGTGCGCTGGTAGAGCGTCTCGGTGTCCTTGACCAGCTGGTCCGCGATCGCCGCACGCTGGACGGCGGTCTGGGCCGTGTAGCCGGTCTTCGGCGGCCAGAGGTCCTTCTCGGCGACGTGCCAGCCGGTCCACTTCTGGCCCGGCTCGAGGTCGGCCTCGCGCGCGTCCATCATCGGGTCGAGGTCGCCGAAGGACTCGGCCACCGGCTCGATCCGCTCCCAGTGGACGCGGGTGGGGGCGTAGAGCTCCTTGGCCTTGGCCGTGTCACCGGCCTTGTAGGCCGCGGCGAACGCCTCGGTGCCGGTGAGGAGCTGCTCGGTCTGGTCCTTGACGTAGGACGCGTACTGCGTGTTGGCGGTCGCGACGAGCTCCTTGTCGGCGCCCTGGGCGGACAGGTCCGCGCCCGAGTCGGTGACGGTGAAGTCGTGCCGGATGCCGTCGCCGACCATGCCCGGCTTGCACGCCGTCTTGTACGTGCCGGGCGCGGCCTTCAGCACGAGGTCGCGGGTGAGGCCGGGCCCGATGTTCTCGACCTCGGCGACGATGCGCAGGCCGTCCTCGGCCAGGAGGTAGAACTCGGTGACCTTGGAGCCGGCGTTGGTGACCGTGAACTTCACGGTGCCCGAGGGGGCCTCGGCCGCGGAGACCTGGCACTCGGTGTCGGTGGAGGTGACCGTCAGGGTGCCCTTGCCCGCGCCGGCCTGCGTCCCGCCCCCGGAGGAGGTGGTGGCGGAGTTGTCGGTGCAGGCAGTCAGCGCGAGCGCGGCGATCGCGAGGGTCGCGCCGGTGGCGGCGAGGCGGGTCATGCATGAGCTCCTTTACGTATGCCGGACGCCGCGCTGTCACGCGGGGCCGGGGGCTTGGGGCGACGGACCCGCGCGGCGAACAACGCCATGACGGGGAGGACGTAGAGCACCCACGCGGCGACCTCGAGCACGGTCATCGCGGGAGAGAAGTTGAAGACGCCCTTGAGCAGCGTGGCGACCCACGAGCTGGGCTCGATCGTGCCGGACACGTCGAACGCGAGGGTGTGCAGGCCGGGCAGGATGCGCGCCTCCTGCAGGTCGTGGACGGCATACGCCAGGACCCCGCCGGCGATGATGACGAGGAAGGCGCCGGTCCAGCGGAAGAACGCGCCGAGGTCGAGCTTGAGTGCTCCCCGGTAGACGCCGACGCCGAGCGCGACGGCGGTCAGCAGGCCGAGGAGGGCGCCGACCAGCGGTGCCGTGGTGGAGGCGTTGTCGCGGGCCGCGGCCTGCGTGGCCGCCCACAGGAACAGCGCGGTCTCGAGACCCTCGCGGCCGACGGCCAGCATGGCGACCAGCACGAGGCCTCCGCGGGCGCCCTCGACGGCCCGGTCGACCGCCCCCTTGAGCTCGCCGGACAGGGCACGGCTGTGCCGCGCCATCCAAAAGATCATCCAGGTCACGAACCCCACCGCCACGATGGACAGCCCGCCGCCGATGGCCTCCTGCGCCTCGAAGGTCAGGCCCTTGGGGCCGAAGGTGAGCAGCGCGCCGAAGGCGAGGGAGATGGCGATCGCCGCCGCGACTCCCGCCCAGATGCGCCCGAGCAGGTGCTGGCGTCCCGACTTCACGAGGTAGGCGACGAGGATGACGACGACCAGCGACGCCTCCAGTCCCTCACGCAGCCCGATGAGGTAGTTGGCGAGCATGGCAGCCTACGATTCCTGGTCGACGTGAGTGAGGCCTCCCTAACTTAGGCGATGCTGACCTCACCGGGCAACATGACCTCCCCCACAGCCCCACCCCCGCCGCCCCCTTGCGCCATTGGTCACCAATGACGATTTCAGCGCTGGCTTGAACGATCCAAAACGTCATTGGTGACCAAGGGCGGAGGGTGGGAGTCGCGGCGACCTGTGGACAACGCTCAACCCTTCCGCCCCGGCTGTGGATGACCGTATGACGCCGCGAGCTGGCCGCACGACCATCGCTGCATGTCCCTCGTGCTGCCCCCATCGCTGGCCGGACGCCCGGCCTTCACCCGCGCCGAAGCCCTCGCCGCCGGCATGACCATCGCGGACCTCAAACAGCTGGCCCGTGTCTTCCAGGGTCTACGCCCCCTCGCCGCCGCAGACCGTGCTCGAGCAGGCCCGGATGCTCTCCGTCGTCCTGCCCGAGGGCGCGGCATACAGCCATGTGACCGCAGCTCGCCTGCTCGACCTCCCCCTGCCCGCCGGCTGGCTCCCGGAGCAGCTCATCGACGTGCTGGTGGCGGGCACGGCCCACGCGTGCCGTCGCCCCGAGGTGAGGGGCCACCGCGGGCCTGTGCCCCATCACGTAGTGCTGCCCACCCTTGCCACACCCGTGGTGGCCCACGAGCACGTCTTCGCCCAGCTGGCGGGCGAGCTGAGGCGCGAGGACCTCGTCATTCTCGGGGACGCCGTCGTGGGCTGGCGGACCGGTCGCACCCTGGACCGGCTGGTGGCGGCCGTCACCGCCGGGCACCCGGGCAGCGTGGCTGCGCTCGCCGCCCTGGAGCACGTCCGTGAGGGCAGCGCGTCGCCACGCGAGACCCTGTTCCGCCTGCGCTTCCTGGAGGCGGGCCTGCCCGAGCCGGAGCTGAACGCCCCGATCTACGACAGGTCCCGCGGCCTGGTCGCCTATCTCGACATGTACTGGCGGCACCTCGGCGTCGGGTTCGAGTACGACGGGCTGTGGCACTACGAGTCCTCGCACCAGAGGCAGGACGACATCGCCCGGATCCGGCGCGTCGAGCAGCAGGGCGTGCGGGTCGTCGTGGGCACGCGGCAGGACTATCCGCGGGTCGGTGGGGTCCTCAAGCAGCTGCGATCCGCCATGGCCGACCAGGCTCGACTGCTCGGCCGCCCCGTCCCGAGCACGCGCCACGACCCGAGCGCGCGCGCCTTCCCCTC
>NZ_DCYC01000064.1:0-34868 GCF_002330965.1 Arsenicicoccus sp. UBA2120 | reverse complement strand
GGGGTCCGGTCAGGGGAGGCGGGCCAGCGCCTCGTGCAGCCCAAGCTGCTGCAGGGTCACCCGCCCAGCAGCGGCGTCCTCCAGCTCCGACCACTCACGGGGCGCGGCCACCGTTGGGCGACCGAACTTCCCGCGCAGCGACCAGGGGCAGATCGTCGTCTTGGAAGCGGTGTTCTGGCTCCAGTCGACGAGCACCTTGCCCCCGCGCTTGGCCTTGACCATCGACGACACGACCAACGTGGGGTGGCCCGCCTCGAGCGCGACGGCCAGCCCCTGAGCCACCTCGCGGACCACGGAGACGGGGTGGGTGCCGTCGAGCTCGGCATACAGCTGGAGGCCCTTGGATCCGGAGGTGACGGGCCACAGATCGCCGATCCCCATGTCGCACAAGATGTCTCGCGCCCACAGCGCCACCTGCGAGCACTCCGCGAGCCCGGCGCCGGGCCCGGGGTCGAGATCGACGACGAGCCGGTCCGGGTGCAGCGCCTCCCCCGACGGCGACACCCGCCACTGGTGCACGTGCAGCTCCAGCGCGGCGAGGTTGCCGAGCCAGGTCAGTCCGGCGACGGAGTCGATGACGGGATAGGTGATGGTCTCGCGGTCGCGCGTCGAGCCCGGCGCCGGCAGGGTCACGGTGCGGATCCACGCGGGGGTGCCGCGGGGCACGTTCTTCTCGAAGAACGACGGCCCACCCGTCCCCGACGGCCACCTGATGCGAGTCACGGCGCGATCGCGCAGCTGCTCGAGCAGGACCGGCGCCACCTGCGCGTAGTACTGCAGCACCTCGCCCTTGGTGGTCCCGGTCTCGGGATACAGCACCTTGTCGAGGGAGCTGAGCCGCAGGGTGCGGCCGTCGATCTCGACGCTCACGTGGTCAGGCACGGCCGACGTCCCCGTCTGCACCTGACCAGTCGGCGGAGGGGAGAAGGTCCGCAGGGGTCAGGTCGGTGCGCACACCGAGGTAGGCCGGCTGCCGCAGCCTGCCGTTGCCCGCCCGCCCGAGGGACTGCACGTCCACGACGAGCGTCGGCTCGACCCAGCGCGCACCGGTCGCGTCCTCACGCGGCACCTCCCCCACGAACGGCGCACTCCCACAGGCACGCTCGTCGAGCAACGGCCGCAACGCCTCCCCCGCACGACCAGCGAGCCCCGCGCCCACGCGCCCGTCCAGCTCCAGCAGGCCGGAGCCGTCGCCCACCGGCGTCCCGACAAGCAGGGACCCGACGCGGTCCCGCCCCGACGTCTCGGGACGCCATCCGCCGACCACGACGGACAGGGTGGCGCGGTGTGGGAGCTTGAGCCAGTCGGGGCTGCGGGCGCCAGGCTGGTATGCCGAGGCCCGCCGCTTCGACACCACCCCCTCGAGGCCCTGGTGGCGGGTCACGTCGTGCAGCAGCCGGCCGTCGTCATACACCTCGGGCACCTTCCAGGCCGACCCTCCCGCCCCGAAGGACTCCAGGTCGAGCCGCTCGAGCAGCGAGCGCCGCACGGACCACGGCTGGTCGATCAGCACCTGCCCGCCGAACCGCAGCAGGTCGAAGACCATGTAGGTCACGGGCCGCACCTCCGCCAGCGCCTGGGCCACCCGCGCGTCCGAGACGTGGATGCGCTCGCTCAGCGCCGCGAACGACGGCACCCCGCCCTGCAGGGCGATGACCTCGCCGTCGAGCAGGAGGTCGTCCCCGGCGCGGGCCAGCCCCGCGAGCTCGGGGAAGCGCACGGTGGCGTCGGCCCCGGAGCGGGCCGACAGCCTCCACCCCGCGGGTGGCCGGTCGGCGAGGATGCGCATGCCGTCCCACTTGACCTCGTGGACCCAGGCGTCGCCGTGCGGCACCTGGGTCGTGGGGGTGGCGAGCATCGGGCGCATACCTCATCCTGACTCATGGGTATGGGCAGCGGAGGACTTACCAGCGGCTTACCAGCGACGAAGGAGCAGGTCATGCGTGCGATCTGGAAGGGCGCGGTCTCGTTCGGCCTCGTCACGGTGCCGGTGCGGCTCTTCACTGCCACCGAGAATCACGACCTGCAGTTCCACCAGGTCCGCAAGAGCGACGGCTCGCGGATCAAGTACAAGAAGGTCGCCGCGGCGGACGGCGAGGAGGTGCCCTACTCCGAGATCGCCAAGGGGTACGAGTCGCCCGACGGCAAGATGGTGATGATCACGGACGAGGATCTCGCGAGCCTGGACTCCAAGAGCTCCAAGGAGATCTCGGTCGAGAAGTTCGTCCCCGCGGAGCAGATCGACCCCCTGCTGCTGGACAAGTCCTACTACCTCGAGCCCGACAAGAGCGCGGTCAAGCCCTATGCCCTGCTGCGCGAGGCCCTGCGCTCCACGGATCGTATGGCGGTGGTCACCGTCGCCGTCCGCACACGCCTGTCCATGGCGGTGCTGCGGGTCAAGGACGACGTGATCGTGCTGCAGACCATGCTGTGGCCGGATGAGGTGCGCAAGCCGTCGTTCGACGTGCTGGACGACATCCCGGAGCCCAACGAGCGGGAGGTCAAGATGGCGGACCTGCTCATCGAGTCGATGGTCGACGACTTCGAGCCCAACGACTACGAGGACGACTACCAGCAGGCCGTGCAGGCCCTGGTGGAGCGCAAGCTCGCCGGTGGTGACGTCAAGGCCGCTCCCAAGGCCAAGGACGACGACGAGGGCGGCGACGTGGTCGACCTGCTCGCGGCGCTGCAGCGCTCGGTCGACCGGGCCAAGGCGGCGCGGGGCGAGGACACCTCCGCGGACTCCGGTGCGGGGCAGGAGGGCTCGGGGTCGGACGACGGCGCCGAAACCGAGGACGACGACGCGACGGCGGACGACAAGCCCGCCGCCAAGAAGTCCACCGCTCGCAAGGCCCCCGCCAAGAAGGCCGCGAGCTCCACCACGAAGAAGGCCGCCGCCAAGAAGTCCACGGCCAAGCGGACCACCAAGAAGGCCAGCTGAGGTGCCGGAGGGTCACACCATCCACGCCCTGGCCGGGCGGCTCAACCGGGCGTATGCCGGGAAGCCCGTCAGGGCGAGCAGCCCGCAGGGGAGGTTCGCCGACTCGGCCGCGCAGCTGGACGGCGAGGTGCTGATCGGTGCGCAGGCCGCCGGCAAGCACCTGCTGGTGGAGGTCGACGGGGACCGCTGGCTGCACGTGCACCTCGGCCTCATCGGCAACTTCGCGGTGACGCCGTTGGCGGACGGCATACGGCCCGAGGACGTCCCGGTGCAGGGAGAGGTGAGGTTGCGGCTCGCGTCGGACACGCACGTGGCCGACCTGCGCGGGCCGATGGTGTGCGCGCTGATCACGGCGCAGGAGGCGCGCTCGGTCCTCGACCGGCTCGGCCCCGATCCCCTGCGCGCCGACGCCGACCCGGACGAGGCGTGGGCGCGGATCTCCCGGAGCGGCAAGACGATCGCCGAGCTGCTCATGGACCAGGCGGTCGTCGCCGGGGTGGGCAACGTCTATCGCTGCGAGGTGCTGTGGCGCCACCGCATCGACCCCCACCGCCCGGGGCGCGAGCTGCGCCAGAGCTCCTGGGACACCATCTGGGCGGACCTCGTGCGCCTCCTGCCGCTGGGCGTGGCGTACGGGCAGATCCTCACCCTCGAGCCGCAGGTGGAGGAGGCCGAGCGGCGGCTCGCCGCGGGCGAGGAACCCCCGGTGATCACCGGCCGCTCGCTGGGCACGACCTTCCCGCGGGAGTTCGCGACCTACAAGCGCGCGGGCGAGCCCTGCCCGACCTGCGACAGCCGCATCCGCACCGCCAAGGTGGCCGGCCGCACCCTCTACTGGTGCGGCCGCTGCCAGCGCCGCCGCTGACGCGATTCATCCCATTGGCCACCTTCGTCGCGTTTCATTGAGTCATGCCCTCCCCCCTCACCCGGCGCGACGCCCTGCGCCTCGGCCTCGGTCTCGGTCTCGGCACCGTCGCCCTCACCTCCTCCGTCACCGCGCCGGCGCACGCCGACGTCTCCGGCCCCAAGGCCGCCACCGGATCGTTCGCCTCGCGCTACCGCGGCGGTCAGGAGACCGTCTGGGAGGTGCTCTACCCGCCCGGCTTCACCCCAGGTGACCGACTGCCGGTCATGATCACGCTCCACGGCAAGGGCGGAAACCACACGACGCCCGAGGGACTGCGCTTCCTGGAGCACGCGGAGACCCTGCGGGCCGAGGGCCTGCGGCCGTTCGCCTGCGTGGGCGTCGACGGCGGCGACACCTGGTGGCACGACCGGGCCGACGGGACGGACAGCGCGGCGATGGTCGTCCACGAGCTGGCCCCGATCCTCGCCGACCTCGGCCTGGACCTGACCCGTCCGGCGCTCTACGGATTGTCGATGGGTGGCATGGGCGCCGTCTGGCTGGCCTCGCGCCTCGGCCCCAGCCGGTTGTCGAGCCTCACCGTCGCCAGCACCCCGTTCCCCGCGACGTGGGACCGGTTCAGCGGGTCCTACGACTCCCCCGCCGACTTCGCGGTCCACGACATCCGTCGGCACTGGGCGAGCCTGCGGGGGCTGCCGATCCGCGTGGACATCGGCGACCAGGACTCCTTCCTCCAGGAGAACCTCGCGCTCCGACCCCTGGCCGACCCGCAGCCGGAGTTCCACGTCTCCCCAGGCGGGCACGACTGGGACTTCTGGGGCCGGGTGGCGCTGGAGCAGATGCGGTTCATCTCCCGCCGTCTGGTTTGATGCCTAGGCTGGGCACCATGGACCGACGCAGTCTGCTCCGGCTCGCGGGAGGCCTGTCGCTGGCCGGCGCTCTGGGCGCCTGCTCGCGCAACCCGGCCGACGAGGCGGGGTCCGCGACGAGCAGCTCTACTTCTCCGGCCAAGGGAACGATGGCGCCGTCGCCCTCACGACGCTCGCAGCTGGGCGTCGAGTATGTCGATGGAAGCATCAGGTCCAGACACCTCAAGGGTGCCCAAGCGCCATGGTTGGTGCTCTACCCCCCAGACCACCATCCTGGCGACCGGATTCCCGTCCTCCTGACCTTGCACGGCACCGGCGGTGACCAGAGCACACCGTGGGCCCTCCGCTGGCCGGAGACCTCCAGGGCGCTTCAGTCCGAGGGCCTCCCCGGTTTCGCCTGTGCGGGGATCAAGGGCGGGGACACCTGGTGGCATCCGCGGGAAGACGGGACCGACAGCGCTGCCCTGGTCACGGATGAGTTCGCTGCCGTCCTCAGGGGCCTGGGCCTGGATCTGTCCCGGCCAGCCGTCTACGGCTACTCCATGGGCGGCGTCGGCGCGATCTATCTAGGGGCCACGCTGGGCACGCAGCGCGTCTCGTCCGTGGTGGCCGCAAGCACGCCCTTCATCCCGTCCTTCGCAGAGAGCCGCGGAGCGTACGACTCGCAGGCGGACTTCGAGGAGCACAACATCCGTGCCCTGTGGCCACGCCTCGAGGGGCTTCCCGTCCGCATCGACATCGGCGATCAGGACCCCTTCCTCCAGACCAACCGGGACTTCATCCCCACGGCGCGACCTGCCCCTGAGTTCCACGTCAGCCCAGGGGGTCACGACAGCGACTACTGGGGTCGTATGGCCCTCGACCAGTTGAGGTTCGTCGCCCGCCACTTCTGATGCAGCTGTCAGGCGTGAGCGTCGCCACCGTCGAGGGCGCCCGCCTCGTCCTCGGTCCGCAGCAGCCAGAAGGCCCCCGCGAGGGCGAGTACCAGTCCGACGACCACCTGCGGCAGGGCGCCGGGCCGGGTGTGCTCCCCCAGCAACCCGATCCCGAAGGCTGCAGGAAAGACGGTGGCCATGCCGTAGTTGCAGCCCAGCACGGGTGCGGCATGTCCGCGGGCCAGCCCCTTGGTCAGGTGGACCTGGCCGAGCACCATCCCCGCCCCGATCAGGACGCCGGCAACCCAGTTGATCACGGGCAGCTCCCAGAACCTCCAGAGGGGGTGTGCGTGGTCCCCGATCAACAGGCGCGCGCAGATCGCGGAGAAGGAGAAGCCGAAACCTGCCAGCAGCCCGTTGACCACCGGCCCCTCGGGGAGCAGGAGCCCCAGCGCACATGCCGCGGCGCACCCCAGCAGGACGACGACGTCTCGCGACTCGATGGGAGGTGGGGGACCCGTGATGGTCCCCATCCCCAGCGCGGCGATGCCCGCGACGACAGCCAGGACCGCCACCGCGTCCGACGCGCGGAGCCGGCGCACACCCTGCACGTGCTGGATGACGGCGGTCACCGCCAGCGCCGACGTCACGCAGGCCTGCACGAGGAGCAAGGGGAGGAAGCGACGCGCAAAGAGGGTGAACAGGAACCCGGCCCCCTGCAGCAGAGTCCCCACCCACCAGCTCCCCGACCGGAGGGCCCCGCCCTCGGCCTGCGAGCCCTTGTGCAACCGAGCCCCCGAGATGCCGTAGGCGAGGACGCCCAGGACGAGCATGACGACGGCAAAGATCACGGGCTCAGGCTAACCCGGTGTCCCCGATTCTCAGGTGCGCCAAGGCAAGCGCGGTTGGTGGTTGGGCTCAGCATCCCGGAGAGATCAGGGCCTTGGCCCATCCGCCGCTCTGGTG
Organism: Arsenicicoccus sp. UBA2120; assembly: GCF_002330965.1. Lineage (NCBI taxonomy): Bacteria > Bacillati > Actinomycetota > Actinomycetes > Micrococcales > Intrasporangiaceae > Arsenicicoccus > Arsenicicoccus sp. UBA2120. Next base: position 28,352 of record NZ_DCYC01000064.1, on the reverse strand, counting down.
CACGAGCATGACGGGCAGGTCGTACCCCTCGGTGTGGTCCAGCATGGAGATGCGCCCAGGGAAGCACCGCCCGAGGATCAGCCTCGCTCGCTCGACCTGGGGATCAAACGTGATGACCTGGAGCGAGGTCCAACCGCGCTCCCGCGCCAGTTTCGCCACCGCCCTGGCCTCGCCCTGGGTCGTTGAGGGGACAGGATCGAAGCACACGACCGGGTATGGCTTCTCATGGGCGCACACGTCGGGGACGCGTCCAAGGTCAGCGGGATGGGCCGAGACCACCATCGTGCCGGCGGCACCTTTCCGCATGAGCAGCTCAGCCTGCGTGACCCGCTCGTCGACAGACGGACCGAGCACGACGATGGCGTCCGAGCGACCCACAGGGTCATGGCGCGGGAACAGGATGACCACGACCAGGACGCAGACCATGGCCAGAGCGACACCCAGTGATGCCAGACACCCGATGCGCAAACGGCTGCTCACGGTCCCGCGACCGCGCGTACGACGGACTCCAAGGATCGGCGACGCGCGGTCTCGGCAAGGAGAGCGTGGTCCAGGTCGTCCCACTGCGCCACGTCGATCCGTCTCCCCTGCGCACGCAGTCGAGCCAGCGACTCCGGGCCATGAACATCGACGAAGTGTCGCGCCGCTGCGGCGCCGAATTGCAGGTCGATCCGGGTCGTCGAGGGCGCCACCGACAGGAGCTCGTAGGGGTACTCGGCCAATCCGCGGCGCGCCATCACCCGACGCAGCGGCAGCGGACGGCGGCGAGAGATCTCCCGGACCCGCTTCAACACCTCTTTAACCCGCGTCCGGGCGCCGGGAGCACGAAACTCCTCGTCCGAGTCATCAACCGACCCAGGACTCTCGGTCAGGAATCGCCGCAACAGTGGCTCCTTGAAGAAGTGCGCCACGAATCGCGGATCGGGCTGCCAGACGATGTTGTCGAGGGCCAGGATCCGATCGGGAGCCGCCGTCGCACAGGCGCGCATGAACAGCCAGGCTCCCACGCACAGGCCAACGGCGACGACGGGCCTATCGGTGCGCGCCCGCAGGTCCTGGATCACCGCTGCTACGTCCTCCACGCCCTCTAGGGTGTACGGGTTGGGCTCGACGGGATCGGCGGGGTCTAGGTGGACCCCTAGGCCGCGCCGTTCCGACCTGAGGCAGAGAGCCCCCCGGGCCGCCGCCGCGCGGGCGGCCTCAGCCCACAGCCCGGTGGGGCCGTCCAGGGGCTCGCCGCCAGCGCTCGTGAAGGCGCACCCCCGCACGGTCTCACCCATCGGGCGGGTCTCGATGGCATGGAGCGCGTGGGGACCGACTCGGACGAAGCTTTCGGTGATCGACACCTCGTTGACCGTGAGGGTCGTGGTCGGAGTCTGCTGCCAGGTCGGCAGCGGCGCAGCCGCCGCAGAGGCGTCCTCGAGATCATTGATGATGGCGTCGATGGACGCGTAAGGGATCCGTGCGTAGCGAGGGGCTGCGAAGTAGAGGTGCTCGGCGGCGCCGCGGTCCTCCTCAACACGGCAGCCGACTCGATCGGGCAGGGGGGTCGTCGACTTGGGCGCTGCCAGGCCGTTCAGGTCCCGGACCTGGGCCGGTGTGAAGAAGGACCCGCTGAGCTCTGCCCCCGACTCGCGAGGCATCACGGGGATCTCGGTGCCGAGGACGCGCAGCTTCTGGTGCAGGCGGAGGTATGCACGCCCTGAGATCGGCTCCCACAAGATCGTTCGCCCTGAGAGAGGGCACCCCCATCGGTGCGCGATCGAGGCACCCAGACGCAGCGCCACCAGGTGCACCGGAAGCGCCCCCGCGATCCGTTCAGCCTCCTCGTGCACGCTGGCCAGGTCTTGGACCCACGCCGCCACGAGGTCCGAGCCCTCCACCGGCGCAGAGTTGCCGTCGCCTCGCCAGTCGAACCGGACGCTGGCGAAACCACGCTCCGCGAGACGTAGCGCAAGGGCACGCATCGAACGATAGGACGAGACCCCCTCACGGCCCATGGTCGGGGCCAGGATGACAACCCCGCGCGCCCGTCGGCTCGACGGCATCTCCACCCAGCCGGCTAGCGCCCGACCTGGTCGACCGATCCAGGTTGGTTCCCCCACGGTCGCCATCGTCAGTGTCCCTTCTTGGTTCGTCCATCGTCGGCCCGCGACGTCCCCGCGTCGCGGTGCCCACCCCGCCTTGGTCAGTCTCGCTGGTCGAGGACCCGCCCTCAACTGGCGACCCGATGCAGGCGCTGGCGTAGTGCCAGCCCTGGTGCTCGTCAGTTGCGACGGTCAGCCGCGTGCGTGCGGTACCACTCCACCGTCGTGCGCACCCCCTCCTCAAGGCTGATCTGCGGCTCCCAGCCCGAGCCCCGCAGTGTCGACACGTCCAGCAGCTTGCGGGGTGTGCCGTCGGGCTTCGAGGTGTCCCACTCGATGGACCCCTCGTAACCGACGGCGGCGGCGACGACGCCCGCCAGCTCCTTGATGGTGACATCAGTCCCGGTGCCGACGTTGACCTGCCCCGGACCGTCGTAGTGCTCCAGCAGGTGCAGGCAGGCGGCGGCCATGTCGTCGACGTGCAGGAACTCGCGGCGCGGCGCGCCCGAGCCCCAGTTGGTCACGACCGGAGCACCCGCGGCCGCGGCCTCGTCATACCGCCTGATCATGGCCGGCATGACGTGCGAGCCCGCGGGGTCGAAGTTGTCGCCCGGCCCGTAGAGATTGGTCGGCATGGCGGAGATCCAGGGCAGGCCGTGCTGGCGGCGGACCGCCTGGACGTGCAGGATCCCGGCGATCTTGGCGATGGCATAGGCGTCGTTGGTGGGTTCGAGGTGCCCAGTCAGCAACGAGTCCTCGCGGATGGGCTGCTCCGCGAACTTCGGGTAGATACAGGAGGACCCCAGAAAGAGCACCCGCTCCACCCCGTGCTGCAGGGCGGCGTCGAGCACGTTGACCTGGATGCGGACGTTGTCCGAGAGGAAGTCCACCGGGTAGGTGTTGTTGGCGAGGATCCCGCCCACCTTGGCCGCGGCCAGGACGACGTAGCGCGGCTTGGTCTCGGCGAAGAAGCTGAAGGTGGCGTCTCGATCTTTCAGGTCCAGCTTCGAGGAGGAGCGCCCCACGAGCCGAGCGAACCCGGAGGACTCCAGGTGTCGCCAGACCGCCGACCCCACGAGCCCGCGATGGCCCGCGATATACGTCACGGCGTCGCGGTCCAGCGGGCCCGGGGTGTGGTTAACCCCGTCGACGGCCGTCATCGCGCAACCGCCTTGGGGATGTGGCTGCTGGGCCCTCGGGTCGTCGGCGTGTCGATCCAGGGGGTGCCGGCGCAGGCCAGGGCCTCGATGTCGGCGTCCACCATGATTCGCGCGAGCTCCGGGGTGTGGACCTTGGCCTCCCACCCGAGCTTCTCCTTCGCCTTGGAGGCGTCGCCGATGAGCGCGTCCACCTCGGTGGGCCGCAGGTAGCGCTCGTCGAAGCGCACGTGCTCCTGCCAGTCCAGGCCAGCGTGCTCGAAGGCCATCGTCAGGAAGTCCTTGACGGTGTAGTCCTGACCGGTGGCGAGGACGAAGTCCTCCGGCTCGTCCACCTGCAGCATCCGCCACATGCCCTCGACGTACTCCGGGGCGTAGCCCCAGTCGCGGACCGAGTCGATGTTGCCCATGTAGAGGTGCTTCTGCTGGCCGGCCTTGATCGCGGCCACCGCGCGGGTGATCTTGCGCGTCACGAAGGTCTCGCCGCGGCGCGGCGACTCGTGGTTGAAGAGGATCCCGTTGACGGCGAACATGTCGTACGCCTCGCGGTAGTTCTTGGTGATCCAGTACGAGTAGAGCTTGGCGACCCCGTAGGGCGAGCGCGGGTAGAACGGGGTGTCCTCGCCCTGCGGCGGTGGCGTGGCGCCGAACAGCTCGGAGGTCGACGCCTGGTAGAAGCGCGGCCGCACACCCGCGACCCGGATCGCCTCCAGCAGACGGATCGACCCCACCCCCGTCGTGTCCGCCGTGTGCTCGGGCTCGTCGAAGGACACGCGCACGTGGGACTGCGCCGCCAGGTTGTACACCTCGTCGGGGTTGATCTCCCCGACGAGTGTCACGAGCCGGGCGCCGTCGCTGAGATCGCCGTAGTGCAGGAACAGCTTGGCGCCCTCGTCGTGGGGGTCCACGTAGAGGTGGTCGATGCGGTGGGTGTTGAAGGTCGAGGCGCGGCGGATGAGCCCGTGCACCTCGTATCCCTTGCTGAGCAGGAGCTCGGCCAGGTAGGAGCCGTCCTGCCCGGTGATGCCAGTGATGAGCGCGCGCTTGGTCACGTGGTGCCTTCCGAGGGGTAGTGGTGCGAAGAAGTTCAGTGCGAGTCGGCGAGAGTCGGCGCCGTGACGGCCCGGCGACGCTCGACGAGACCCTGCAGCCACGCCGAGAAGCCAGAGATGGCCGACGCTGCCGAGAGGTTCGCCGCCGCGAAGGCGGTGGCGGACTCGACATACCTGCGAGAGCCGTCAGGATCGGCGACAAGCGCTTCGACGGTGCTCAGCATGAGGGCCGGGTCCCCTGCCGGTATGACGGGCCCGGCGTCCGCCGCCCGCACCTCGTCGGCGCAGGAACCGTCGTCCGATGTCGCGGCCACGACGGGACGACCCACGCGGAAGTAGGACGTCAGCTTGCTCGGCACGGCCATCTCCTTGACGCCGGCCTTCTCGTTGACCAGCAGCACGTCTGCGGCCTCCAGGGCGGCCCGGAACTCGCCGTCAGGCAGCGCCGGGGCAAACGTCAGGTTGGCGCAGCCGGCGCCCAGCTCCTCCAGCCGGGCACGCTGGTTGCCGTCGCCCACCAGCACGAACATCACGTCCGACTGCTGCTGCTGAGCCAGGCGAGCCGCCTCGACGACGTTCTCCAGGCCCTGCTTGGCGCCCATGTTGCCGGCGTGCAGCGCGATCGGGCGGTCGGGGTCCCCTGCCAGCGTGGCCCGCATCTGGCGGACATCGACGCCGTGCGGGTCGGTCCGCAGGTGAGCCCAGTTTCGGTTGACGACCACCTTGCTCCCGTCGACCCCCACCTCCTGCACCACGTAGCGCCGGAACCGCTCGTGGATCACCGACACCCCGTCGGCCAGACCCAGCACCCCACGCTCCAGGATCTTGAACGCCGCAGCCGCGACCGCGCCGGCGCTCCCCAGCTCGGCCAGCCCGGTGGAGTACATGTCCTGCACCCAGATGGCGGTGCGAGGGCGCCCTGGGCTCATTCGGGCGCGGACGAGCGCGAAGCCGGACGAGATCAGCGCCGGGCTCACGGTCAGTACCAGGTCGGGCCTGCCCCACCGCGCCAGCACGGTGTGGACGCCGAAGGTCAGCTCCATGACGGCCCGTCCGAGGCCGGGGCCACCGTCGGAGCTGGGGATGGTGTGCCACAGCCGGGTCACCGGCACCCCGTCGACGACCTCGTCCCGGCGACGTCCCGTGAAGCCCGTGTAGTTGGCCCAGCTCGGGTAGTGCGGGATGCCCGCGATGACGCGGACCTCGTGCCCGAGGTCGACGAGGCCCTGGGCGAGACCGGCCGTGTACGGCGCCGTGCCGGACGGCTCGGGCGCATAGTTCAGGCAGACGATGAGGATCTTCATGACGGGTGGCGGTCCTTAGCTGGTGCGGGTGGTGACGTCACGGTAGGTGTGCTCGAGCTGAGCCACGACGGCCTCCATGCCGAGCTCGACGCGGATGGCGTCGCGCGCGTGGGCGCCGGCCTGCTCTCGCAGCACCGGGTCGGATAGCAGCCGGTCCACCGCATGGGCCACGCCGGCCGGGCCCTCGGGGGCGACGGCGCCGGCGGATCGGCGCGCGATGATCGGGGCCAACCCGCACGAGTTGGTCACCACCACCGGGCGCCCGAGCGACATCGCTTCCAGCACCGACATCGGGTAGGGCTCGTCCACGGACGGGAGGACGTAGATGTCGGCGGCACGCATCGCGGCAGCGGTCTGGTCGGGCGGGAGCGGACCGTCCCAGACGAGCCGGTCCCCGAGACCGCTGCGGGCGATGGCAGCCCTGACCTCCTCGCCCAGACCTTCGTCCGGCCCGACCATGCGGAACCTCACGCCGGGGTGGCGCGGGGCGAGCCGGACCGCCATCTCCACGAAGTCGAGGGGACGCTTGCGCGCCTGGACGCGGGCGAGGAAGAGCACCCGCGGAGCCGCGCCGGTCAGGGAAGGTAGCGGGGTCCGCGGTGGCAGGTCGATGCCGTTGCGGAGATGCTCGAGCCGCAGCGGGGTGGCGACCTCCTGCAGGCTCTCGCGCTCGGCATCGGTCAGGTAGAAGACGCGTCCGGCACCGCGGAGAACCCGACGGGTCATGGTCAGGTCCAGGGGGCCTGCCAGCGGGTTGCGGGAGGGGATGACCATCCCGTGTGTCTGCAGGACGTACGGCCGCCGCCGCAGGTGCGTCGCCAGCGCTGCGGGCAGCGTGACGAGGTCGCGGGCGAGGTGGACGTGGACGGCGTCGGCCGTCGCCCCGGCTCGGGCGACGAAGGACACCAGCCCTGGGCTGGCCAGCCCGTAGAAGCTGCCAGGCATCGGTGCGACCGCGTGGAAGAGCCGGACCCGGACACCGTCCACCTCCCTCGGGACCGGGTCGTAACCCCAGCTGCCCGCCGCCAGGACCACGTCGTGGCCAGCGTCGCGCAGTGCCCGGCACTGGGCGAGGGCCACGCGGGTTGGTCCGCCATACTCGCCCTGCGGGCTGACGAGCGAGACGACCTGCAGCACCCTCACGCCGACCGCACCTTCGCCTGGGGGGCCAGCACGCGGGCTCCCGGCTCGACGTCCTTGACCACCAGGGCGGTGGCTCCCACGACCGCGTCCCGACCGATCGTGACGCCTCGCAGGATGGTGGCTCGCGTGGCGATCCAGGCGCCGTCCTCGACGTGGATCGGCGCGTTGTCGAACTCGAAGGCCGGGTTGTCGGCCTGGTGGCTGCCGGTGCACAGCAGCACGCCCTGGGAGATGCACACGTCGTCGCCGATGGTGATGGGCTCGAGGTTGAGGAGCCAGGCCCCCACCCCGACCCAGCAGTCGCTGCCGATGCGCAGCTTCCACGGCCAGTGGATGCGGACGTCGTGCCGGAGCAGGACCCCGGTCCCGATCTCAGCCCCGAAGGCACGCAGCACGCGGACCCGGAACCGGCTCGGGACGAGCACCGACCTCAGCAGCGGCTCCAAGAGGACCCAGGCGGCACAGACCGGCAACGGTCGCCCCTTGTCGTAACCGAACCCGGTGAAGGTCGACAAGCGACGTCGAACGGGCACGGGCGTCTCCTCAAGGCTCAGCAGAAAGGGCCGGCAAGGCCTGGCCCGAACGTTGCGGGACCCAGCCTATGGGCAGGGGCCGCATCATTTGAGCACTTTCAAGGCCGCCGCAAGCATCAAATCTGAAATGTCACAGATAGTAGCCGCCTGAGTGCGATCGGCTACTTCTTCGCCCTGAGGCCTGGCCTCCTAGCCGGACGAGGAACCCAAAGTGGGTGGCTGGGTGCACATTTGCCACCACCCGCGGCGGAAAACATAATGTCAGGGTGCGACGCCAGGCTCTTGTCGAGCGTCACGACAAGGGGGACCGGTGGAGCAGAGACCGCAGCGGGCGATGTTGACTGGCGGATCGCTGGGCGTGCTTCTGTGCGTCATCGTCCCCGCGCTACTAACGATAGGCACCCAGACCGGCTTTTGGAGTCCCGCCCCATGGCCCGCGGTCGGTGTGATGATCTTGGCGGGAGCCCGTTATGCATGGATCATTGCTTCAGCATCCCGCCACCTTTACGAGATGGTTTTGTGGCTCTTCACCTATGTGTTCCTGGGTTGCGCACCCTTCGTCCAACAGCGACTGGGCGACGAGATCGGCACCACCCCAAGGCTCGACTCCCACTATGTCGACGGGGCGTGGGGCATCGTCTACGCCGGGATGCTGGCGGCGGTGGCTGGCAGTGCTGCTGGCCGGCGGGTTCCGCTGGAGACTGCGTCGTCCCTCCCAGCGATCAGCCCTCGTCGCACGGCGGCGCTGAGCCTGTTCTCTTTCGCCATGAGCATCATCTACGTGTGGAAGGTGGGTCCGGCGAGTCTTTTTCTCAACCGCTATGCCTTCGGCGCAGTGCAGGAGACGGCATTCCCCAACGCGGTCATGGGGGCACTTGTCTTCGGGTGGGCCAGCATGGGCCTGCTGGTGGCGCTGGTCGGTCAGATCCAGCTCTTCCGTCTGTCGACAGGCCGGGCCAAAGCGCGCTGGCTGGCCGGCGCCTGGGTCACCGGAATCGCTCTCGCCTATTTCAACAACCCTCTGAGCAGCCCTCGCTTCATGGTTGGGACGGTCTTCCTCGGTGGCCTCGCGGCCGTGGGTGGCTACGCCACTCAGCGCCGATTCCGCGCGGTGGCGGGGTCTGCGCTCGTGGGCATGCTCATGGTCTTCCCGCTTCTCAACGTCTTTCGGGGATCGACAAGCATCGGCGGCTCCGGCCACGCCTTGAGCGCACTACAGTCGGGTGACTTCGATGCGTTCGCGCAGATCGTCAATACCGTCGACTACGTGGCTCACGAGGGCCTTACCGGGGGGCGCCAGCTCGCCGGGGTGTTCTTGTTCTGGGTGCCACGCACCGTATGGCCCGACAAGCCATTCGACACCGGCATCCTTCTCGCCAACTATAAATCATATGGTTTCACTAACCTGTCTGCTCCGCTATGGTCGGAATTCTATATCAATTTTGGCATCGCCGGAGTTGTGATCGGGTTCTTCCTGGTGGGAATGATGGCACGCACGCTGGACCGCAAACATCATGTGCAACTGCTGCACCACGCCGCGCCCGGGATCACGGGATGCATATTTCCGTTCTACTCATTGCTACTGATCCGGGGATCCTTGCTGCAGGCTGCCTCCCTTTTTGCGGTTGCAGCGGTCGCCATCTGGTGGGTTTCGGCGCGATCACCTCGCGGCATCCCTGACGATGATCCGCATCCCCTCCTAGGCTCGAGAAGGAGACATCATGCCTGAGATCCGGTCCGTCGAGGGGCGTTTCCCTGCCGGACTCGTCCGAGAGGTTCTACGTCGGCACTTGACGTGGCTCTGCCTGGCCGTCCTGATAGGAGGATCCCTAGGCTGGCTCACCAAGGCGTTGCACTCCGTGACCTACACCTCAGAAGTCCGGAGCTCGGTGCGGTTCGTCGCCACCTCCCCCACAGCACAACCGCCCAGCGCGGACTTGCTGCAAGGCAGGGTTCTGTCCTACAAGGACCTCGCCGGCAGCGACGAGATCGCGACCAGGGTGGCCGGGCAGCTGAGGCTGCCGCGCAGCCCGGACGATCTGCTCAGGTCGATGTCCTTCACGGCTCCTACCGGCACCAGCGACATCATGGTGCGGGCGACGTCCACAGATCCCGCGGAGGCCCAGCGTCTCGCCGATGCCTGGGGAGCTCAGTTGACGGCAAAGGTCGCGGAGGTGGAGAAGCTGGCGGTCTCCCCCGGCGGATCCATTCGACTGGTGCGCATCAGCGCACCGAGCGCACCGGTGGGCGACGATGGTCTGGGCGCCGCGGCCCATATCGCCCTCGGCGCCACGCTCGGCCTGATCACCACGGCCGGGCTGCTCCTGCTGAACACCCTGCTGCGGCCGCGCATCTACTCGGCTCAGCAGCTCAGAGAGTTCGTTGGAGTTCCGGTCCTGACCGCCGTCCCCCACCTGCCGGAGTTGGACGTGGCTGACCCGGGGACGTCCCACGCCGATCGCCAGCTCATGGAGGCCAGGTCCTTGCTGACCAGCCGACTGCGCGACGACGGTCACCCGGTTCTGCTGGTCCTTCCCGACCGGACCGGCTCGGGGGCTAGCACCATCGCCGGGTGGGTGCTTGCCGACCGGCTGGACGACGGTCACGAGGCGCACCTCCTCGAGCTGCGGGACGCACGGCCCACCCTCGCGGGCCGCTCCGCGGACTGCACGCTCGTACTGGACGCTCCGGCCGCGTCCGAGTCGGCCCTGGCGCAGTCCGTGGCGCCCAACGTCGATGCAGTGATCCTCGTGGTCGACTCCCGTCGGGCACGGCTGAAGGACGTCGAGGATGCCGTCACACGGTTGGTCGACGCCGGAGCTCCGATGGTGGGTCTCGTTGTCAACCACATCGGCCGTACCCGGCAGGCTGCTCGTGCCTACGAGGTTCCCTGGCCCGCGAGCGAGGTCCCACGGGGCTGACGCGGGGTCCGGGGACCTCAGCCGTCCTGAAGGACGACGAGTCGGCCAAGGTCCTCGGGCCCCAGGAGGTTGCTCACCAGCCGTCCTTCTTTCTCGTCGGTAGCGATCACGGCGCCCCCCTCCGCGATCCACGAGCTGCTGCCGAGCGTGTCGTCGAGGGACCTGCAAACGGCGACCACCATCACGGGGCGTCCTGGCTCGTGCGGACGTACCTGCTTCAGCCGGCTGAGCACCTCGTTGGCGACCAGTCCGTCCCAATCGACGACCCATACCGGCTCGTTCCGGACGCCCTCTCCCGAGGGCAGTTGCGCCGTCATCAGCTCGCGCCACGTGATCGGATCGAGGTCGCCAGCAGCCACCCTGTCCATGAGGGCAACCACGTAGTGCCCGGTCTCGGCAAGCACGAGAGAGATGTTCACGCCGTGGCGTTGGTCATGGTCATCGCCAAGCACCACAACGGTTCGCGCCTCATCCGTTCGTGGCCCACCGAGCAGCGGGGCGACCAGCGCTCGATAGGCGCCCGCCCGAGGACCCCGGCGCCCGACGGCAACCACGGCCTCGTCCGTTTTGTCCGCCCCGGGGATCACGTGGTGCCGCGCCGTACGGCGGGCCCGCTCACGTAGTCGGCTCAGGAGGCTGCCGACGAGCCAGCCCACTCCCGCGCCTACGGCGGCCCCCATCAAGACCCACACCGATCTCTGGGGCGACGTCGGTCCGGGGGGTGCCGACGCTGCGCGCAGGACGCGAGCCTCGACAAGTGGGCCTCCACCCCGGGACGACTTCGGGGATATCGCTTCCACCGTCGCGATGAGGGAGCGCTGCGCGCCATCGGCGATTCTCATAGCCTCCTCGGCGGAGGAAGCGCGCGCGGAGACATCGATGATGGCTGTGTTGAGCGTGGCCTTGCCGGAGACCCTCCCGCTGAGCTGGCTCGCGCTTTCGGACAAGCCAAGCTCCTTCACGACGCGTCCTAGGACGAGCGGTGTCCCCACCATCTCGGCGTACGTCTGGACCTGGGTCTGCATGTAGGTCGAATTGGCCATGGCATCGCTGCCCACAGACGTCTCTCCCGGGGTGAGCAGGACGCTTCCCGACGCCGCATAGACGGCGGGTTGTCCACGGACGGCGATGCCGCCGAGCAGCCCGCCCAGGACGGCGCAGGCGCCCGCAACCACTGCCGGCAGCAGCCATCGTCGGACCCGCTCATCGGACAACAGAGGCATACACACTCCTGGTGGGAACGTTGCGAAGAAGGGCAGTGAGGACGGGCGCCCCGAACGGCAGCAGCACGACCATGCTGATCAGTCTCCAGAACATCCTGGACGGGTACTGGATCGAGATCAGCATTGACAGCAGGACCAGTGCGAGGACCATGGCGGTCCCGATGGGCAGTCCGCGACGCCTGAAGACCTCGGTGGCCACGCCGGCATACCCGGTGATGCTGGCGAAGAGTAGGACCTGGGCCAAGGGCCCGAGCGCGCCGTACCACTCACCGGCGAACGACAGCGGGATCCACTCGTAGGGCCAGAACCGTTCGGCAGAGAAGGGGTCCACGGCGGAGGCAAGCCCGGAGGGCAAGGGGTTGGCGTTCACGAGCAGGACGTCTGCGCCGGGGGTATAGGCCACCGAGAACTCCGTGATGACCGTGGACGCGGAGATCGAAGAGCCCAACCACTGCACGGGGGCCACCCACGCGGCTGGATCGCCCAGCTGGGGCACCTGCGGAGAGCTGAGGTTGGTCAGATACATGCTGAGGCCGTGGGGGGTCGACCGGACCAAGAGTGTCAAGGCGAAGTCCGCCAGGCAGACGTAGACGAAGGGATAGGTGAGACCGGCGGCGACGATCCCCCAACGCCACGAACGCCGGTGGATGGCCCACTGCAGGAAGAGTCCGAAACCCAGGACGGGAAAGAGCAGCGAGACCCGGGAACCCAGCGACGAGGTGAGGACGAACCAGGCCCCAGCCAGTGCGTAGGCCATCAACCGGTCGCGACGAGTCGGGGCTTGCCGGGCGGTCGCCAGCCCCGCCACCCCCACCAGTGGCCCCAGCAGACTGGCGATGTTGGTAAACGCCTTGATGCCGTCACTCTCGAGGTACACCGCGCGGTACCACAGGCTTGGGCCGGCGCCGAGGCACCACATCAGCAGCAGGACGACGGACGCCCAACGCACCAGACGCGCCACGCGATCGACTCCCAGGGGAGCCACTTTGGGGGCTGGAGGCACGAACACCGCAACCAGGACGCCGCCGAGGAAGGATCCGACGGCGGCGAACAGGAATGCCTGAGCCGCCTCCGAGTCCAGTGACACGTCGGCGATGTAGTTGGTCGGCAGGCCGGACCCGTTGCGCACCCTGGCCCAGTTCCACACGTGGGGGCTCGCCGCCGCCACGAGCAGGAGAATGCCGCCGCACAACAGTCCAGGCAGGGCGGTGGGGCGCGACCGCACCAGCGCACCCGCCAGCGCGCCAAGTACGAGGGCCACGGCCAGGGCGAGCGTCACGAGGCAAGTCTGCCGGGCGGGCGGTGCCGCCCCCGGTATCGCGGAGACCGGCCCCCGGCCGCGGAGGCACGGGCTCCATCGCCTGTGAGGAGCACCTCCTCGCGCCGGGAGGCCGCGGCGTAAGAGATCATCCAGCCGGCCAACGTGAAGCCAGAGGACACCAACATCGCGGTTCCGATGGGGTCGTGCCAGGGGACCCATCGCGAACCAGCCACCGGGAGGCTGACGCCGACACAGGCGATCAGCACCACGAATCTGATGAAAGCACCGAACTTCTGGTAGCCCAACGCCAGCGATGCAGCCAGGAACGGGGTGGTCGTCGCGGTCATGATCCCGTGAGCAGCGACGATGATCGCGATCCGCGCGAGGTGTGGATCACTCAGGTGCGTTATGGCGATCATGATGGGCAGACCCGCGCCGGCGCAGACAGCCGAGAGGCCGAAAAGGCCACCGAACAGCAGACTTACCTTGCGTTTGAGTGCTCTGAGGCCGGCGATGGTGGTGGTCTGCCAGGCGTCGAGCCCGAACACAGTCACCACCGTGGTCTGGATGATGTTCAAGGGGCCCAGAGCGGTCTGCAGCACTCGATATGTGCCCGCCGCGTTGTTCCCCACGTACAGGGTGGCCATGAACATCGGCAGGAGGTAGGCGATGGCAGCGAACACCGCGTCCAGGGTGGCCCAACGTCCGAGCTTCCACGCAGATGCCAGCGACTGGCGGGTGTAGCCGCCTCGAGACCTCCGCAGGCCAACCAGGGCAACCACCACTCCCCCGGAGACGGTCGCGGCCCAGACGCCAAGCACCGCGAGCGCCGACTCCGGCATCAGGCCAGCAATGATCGAAACCATGATCGTCACGAAGGTCAGCACGTCGCCGGCGAGCGCCCAACCCGGAAGCTCTCGGGACAGGAGCGCAGAGCGAAGCCCGTCCTGGGCCAGCACCACTGCTGCTACGGCCGACATGCCGGCAAAGGTAGGGAGAATGTCTGAGCCCAGTCCAGGCACCAGGAGAACCAACCCAGCGCTCATGATCACCCCGATGGGGGCTGAGATGCTAACGGCCCAGTCGGCGGGCACCACGGCACGACCGGTGGATCGCTGGGCAGCCATGGCTGGCCCGTAGACGGCGCTGCGCAGGATGCCGATCATGGTCGTCACCATCAGCTGAGCCAGCGAGAACGCGGCGAGCTGTCGGGGGTCCAGATGTCGGGCAGCCCCTGCCACGAGAAAGACACCGGTCAAGGCATTGACCGCGGTGTCCGCGAACATCAAGCCGTTACGGCGCGAGCCCGACAGCCTTTGACGAACATCGAGGATCCGCATCTTCCTCCTCGACGTGACAGACGGTATGGGTTGGGCGTTCATCGCGTCTCGCCCTGAGGCGGGCTCAGCCACCGGAACCGGTGACGACGGAGCCGATTGTGCGCACGATGATCTTGATGTCCAGCCAGAGTGACCAGTTCTGGATGTAGTAGTTGTCGAAACGCGCGCGCTCGGCGATCGACGTGTCGCCGCGCAGCCCGTTGACGGCTGCCCAGCCGGTCAGGCCGCAGGGCACGCGGTGGCGGGCACCGTAGGCGGGGTACATCTGCTGGAACTGCTCCACGAAGTATGGGCGCTCGGGGCGTGGGCCCACGACGCTCATGTCGCCGCGCAAGGTGTTGATCAGCTGCGGGAGCTCGTCGAGGGAGGTCTTGCGGATGAACTTGCCGAACGCGCTCAACCGGTTGTCCTTGGCGATGTTCCAGTTGGTCTGCGACTCGGCCTCGTTAACGGGGCGCATGGAGCGGAACTTCATGACGGTGACGGGACGACCGTCGACCCCCACCCGCTCCTGCCTGAAGATGATCCCCGGCCCGCCGTCGAGCCGGACACCGAGCGCGACCAGCGCCATGGGGATGGACAGGACGACCAGCGCCAGGCCGGACAGCACGATGTCGCCCAGCCGCTTCACGCGCCACATGGGCGAGCGGTATGCCGACCGCCGCAGCCGCACCAGCGGAACGCCCCAGACGGTGTCCATGTCTCCCTCGACGTGGTGCAGCTCGTAGAGGCGGGGGACGACGAAGAGCTCGGACTCCAGGCGGTCGCAGGTGCGGATCAGCGGCACCATCTCCGACTCCTTCATCGAGGAGAAGGCGACGATCACGACGTGGATCCGGTTGTCGGTCAGGGTGCGCTCGAGCTCCTCGGGCCCGCCGAGGACCGGGAGGACATCAATGGAGTCGACGACCTTGGGGTCGCTGTCCAGGAAGCAGTAGGGGCGCAGGCCGTACTGCGGGTGGTCCTGCAGCAGCTGGGCGATCTCGTGACCGACCACACCGGCGCCGAGGATCAGGGCTCGGTGCCCCACGCGTCCCGTCCGGCGGGCCCAGCGGATGGCGGCGTAGACGAGGGCGCGACCGATCAGCACGAGGGCGAGCAGGGCGAGGGGGAAGGCCAGGACGTGCAGCTCCTCGACGACGTTGGCCATCGGGCGGCTCTCCACCCCGGCCCCCACGATGGCGACGGCGGCGCACGCGATGATCCAGCGGCCGGCGATGGCGGGCAGGTCGTCCAGGGCGGAGAGGTTGAGCCGCGAGTCATAGAGCTTGCTCCCCGCAAAGAGCGCGACGACGATCGCCGTCATCAGCAGCGCGGGACGGGCGTCGATGCCGGTCAGCAGCCAGGCGAGCAGGCAGGCGGTCACGTCGGCGATCACCGTCGCCGCCGCGACGCTGCGCACCCTGGTCCACAGCGTGGGCGTGTAGGCGTGGAGCTCGGGGTCCGTGAGCAGACGAGGGCGCGGGCGAGTAGAGCCGCTCACGGCGCGATGCTTGCCGCGCGAGTCGATCACGTCTGTCATGCCCGTCTTCTTCAGGATGAGGTGCGACTGCGTCGGTGAGCCGAGACGCCTGCACGAGGACCGACCGGCCCACCCGCACAGGCTCTCGCACCGAGGTGACCGGCGCGTATCTATCGGGCCAACTGCGAAGCGGTACTCACCCCATCGGCCCTGGACCGACACGTAGGGTGTGGCTCTTTAGCGGGTCTCCATACGCCTGGTTACGCCCATCTGTCACGTCAGTGACGAAGGACACCCTCCATCTGAGCGGCGCGTGCGACCGATCGGGTGACCGACTCGACCACCGCAGGGTCGAACGGACTGGGAACCACACGATCGGGCGTGGGGTGAGGGACACAGGCTGCGATGGCCTCGGCGGCTGCCAGCTTCATGCCCTCCGTGATGCGGGAAGCACCAACGCTCAGGGCCCCCTTGAAGATCCCGGGGAAGGCGAGGACGTTGTTGATCTGGTTCGGGTAGTCGCTGCGGCCCGTCGCCACGATGGCCGCGTGACGGGCCGCGATGTCGGGGTGGACCTCGGGGTCGGGGTTGGCAAGCGCAAAGATCATGGCGTCCTCGGCCATCCGGCTCACCGCTGCCTCCGGCACGGTGCCCCCGGCCACGCCGATCAGCACGTCGGCGCCGCGCAGTGCCCGCGAGATGTCGCCGGACAGGTCCCGGTGGTTGGTGGTGGCGGCAAGCTGCCTCTTGTGGGGCGGCAGGTCACCGCGGTGCGAGCCGATGATGCCCTGGCGGTCGCAGACCACGATGTCGCGCACCCCTGCGCGCTGCAGCACCTTGGTGATGGCGACGCCCGCCGCCCCGGCCCCGGTGATGACGATGCGCAGGGAAGCCAGCTCGCGACCGAGGACCGTCGCGCCGTTCATGAGCCCGGCCAGGGTGACGATCGCCGTGCCGTGCTGGTCGTCGTGAAAGACGGGGATGTCGAGCCGGTCCTTGAGCCGCTGCTCGATCTCGAAGCACCGCGGGGCGCTGATGTCCTCGAGGTTGATGCCGCCGAAGGTCGGCGCGAGCGCCACCACCGTCTCGACGATCTGGTCGGCGTCGGTCGTGTCGAGGCAGATCGGGACGGCGTTGAGGCCACCGAAGTGCTTGAAGAGCATCGCCTTGCCCTCCATCACCGGCATCGCGGCGTGCGGCCCAATGTCCCCCAGCCCGAGGACCGCGGTCCCGTCGCTGACGACCGCGATGGTCGAGGCGCGGGAGGTGTAGGTGTCGACGAGCGAGAGGTTCTCCGCGATGGCCGTGCACACCTTGGCCACGCCCGGGCTGTAGGCACGAGAGAGGTCGGTGGCGTCCCGGACCTCGCACCGCAGGGCGGTCTCGATCTTGCCGCCGAGGTGCATGGCAAAGATCGGGTCGGTCGGGTCGGGGACGATCGGATCCGGCGTGGTGGTCAGGCGGGACGCGTGGGCATAGGACATGGCAGACCCCAAAGGACGGCGTGGCAGCGCTGGGCGCGTGGTCGTCGCGACGGGATGGGTCGCCGTTCGAGCCGATGGTCTCGGTGCGTCACCCCTCGGCAGACGACTCCGTGGTGGGAGCCGAGCCACCGTCGGGCGATCACGGTCCCCACAGGCTACCGGCCGGTATGCCGGCCGTCACCGTGCCCTCGGTCACAGCAGACCGGGTCAGCCCAGGCGCGGGTACTCGCGGTCGTCCTCGTCCTGGTCCAGGTCACGGTCGCCGTCGATCACGTGGACGGCGGCCTCCTCGGCCGAGGCAGCACCTCCGCTGAACCCTTCGTCGTTGGCCACGAGATCCGACTCACGGTCCTCGTGCGCGCCCTCGTCCGGCGCCACGAGCCGGCCGGCACGACGGTCGCCCACCTCGGGGTCGCCGAGGAAGTCGTCCTCAGCGGCGATGGCGTCCGGGTCGTCGCCACCGACGCGGTCGTCGCCCTGGCGCACGTGCGCGCGGGGGTCGTGCTCGTCCTGCGGGTCGTCCGGCAGCTCCTCCTCGAGCCGCATGTCGATGGTCTCGCCGTCGTGCTGCTCCTGGGCGGTGATGCCATAGCTCTCGACCTCCCGCGGTCGCTCGGGCGGTGAGTAGCCCTCGTCGAGCAGGTCGTCCACCCCTCGCTCAAGGAGTTGGTCCTCGCCGCTCAGCTGGGTCTCGTCATCGATGCTGAAGGAGTCCTGGTCGCCGCTGTCGCCGGGCTCGAGATCGAACTGGTCGCTCATGGGGCCCACTCTGCCACGGCGGGCCGACGCGACGGCGTCGCCCGGCGGGAGCGTCCGGCGCACTCGACCCCGCTGCTCGCGCCGTTCACCTATCCTGATCGGCGTGCCCGACACGGACGCCGGCCCCAGCGCCGGCCGCCCCCTCCCCCCTCGTCTCCCCCTCGTGCCCGCCCAGCGCGGGATGCTGCAGGGGCACCTGGCCGACCCCGGCTCCCCCGCCTGGAGCGTCGCGCTCCTGACGGAGCTCGCCGGGCCCGTGGACGCCGACGCGCTGGCCGATGCCGTGCGCCGCGTCTCGGTCGAGATGCCGACCCTGCGGCTGAGGGTGGACGTGAGCACCGAGCCCGCACGGCAGTACGTCGCGGACCTGACCGACGACGTCGTCACCGTCTCCCGGCTCGACGTCGTCTCCCGCCTCGACGCCCCTGATGCCACTGCTGTCCCTGACGCCCCTGACGCCGCTGACGTCCACGACCTCGACGACGAGCGCACGGCGGCACGGGAGCTGGCCGAGCGCCTCTGCGCCGAGCCCTGGGACGTCCACACCGGCGGGCCGCTGGTCCGGCACGTGCTGCTCGCGGGACGCACCGGAGTCTGGTGGCTTCAGCGAGCCCTGCACGCCGTGGTCGACGGCTACGGTGCCTGGCTGGGGCGCAACCGCGTCGTGGAGCACTACAACCACCTCGTCTCCGGCACGGAGCTCCCGGACCGCGCCTACCCCTCCGTGGAGGATCTCGTCGCCCAGCCGCGACGGTCCGAGGACGATCAGCGCGACTTCTGGCGCGAATACCTCCAGGGGGCGCCCGAGCGGGTCTCCCCCGCCGACCGGGCCCACCACGTCGTCGCCCGCCCCCACCGCCACGACGTGGTGCTGCCGTCGTCGGTGCGCGTGGGTCTTGGCGCGACCCTCGGCAACCGCGTCTGGACCTACCCGCTGATCGCGGCGGGCGCGGCATACGTCGCTCGCGTCAGCGAGGAGGACTCAGCCGTGGTCGGCGTGCCCGTCCTCGGCCGCGACACCGCCATCGACCTCGCCACGACGGTCAACATGATGCGCGTCCTGCCGCTGCGCGTCCCCGTCGAGCCCGACGACGACCTGGCCTCCCTCACCCAACGGGTCATCGACAGCGCCCGCTCGACCCGACCCCACCAGCAGACGCCGACGGAGACGATCTTCGAGGCCGTGCCGTCGGCCTGGCGGGCCGGCCGACTCCACGGGCCCACGATCAACGTCATGCCGTATGACGACGACCCCGTGATCCCCGGGGTCACCGTCACGACGCAGGCCCTGCAACGCGGACCTGTCTACGACCTGCTGCTGACCATCCATCCGCTGGCCGACGGCTCCCTCGCGATCGAGTGCGAGGCCCATCGCGAGATCTACACGGCCGAGCAGACCCGTTGGCACGCCGAGCGGTTCGCCACGTTCGTCGCGCGCCTCGCCAGCCACGCCACGCTGGCCACGCCGCTGACGGAGGTCGACCACCTGCTGCCGGAGGAGGCCGAGGCCGCCGCGGTCCTGGCCCGCCCGCGCACCGGCAGCGCGCCGGACGCCCCCGCCCCGCGCTGGGGCGACGTCCTCTCCCCGGACCAGCTGACGGTGCCCGGGCTCGACGCCGCCGCCCCCCGTGGCTACGCGATCCGTGACGCCCTCGGTCGGACGACGGGCTTCACCCAGGTCGGCGAGCTCGTCGCCCGCACCGCGTCAGGGACCGTCGCCACCGGGCAGCTCGCGGCGCTCCTCCCGGACGGACGCGTGGTGGCGCACGGCCCCGTGGAGGGGCGGCGGCAGGTCTACGGCCGGCACGTCGAGGCCGACGGTGTGGCCCACGACGTGGCCCTGCTCGACGGGGTCGAGTCGTGCACCGCCACGTGGGAGGGCCGCCGCCTGGCCCTCACCGTCACGCTCACCCCCGGCGCGTCGGAGGCCGACGTCGCCCGCGCCGCCAAGCAGACCGCGCCCTCGGGCACCCGACCCGTCGTGCACCTGAGCGCCCTCGTCTGAGCTCAGTGGTGCATGCCGGGCATCATCGTGCCGCCCGGCATCTCGTGCTGCCCGCCGCCCTGGGTCCACCCCATGACGGCGGGGTCGAGCATCCCGGCGATCATGGCGACGTGGGCGACCACGAGGAACACCGCCACGAAGACCACGTGCAGCTTGCGGGCGTGGCGCTCGTCCCGCGCGATCAGGCCCGCCGCCACGAGGCTGATGCCGACCATCGGCACGGCGCCGAGCAGGTAGGCCAGGACCGCGATGACATCGGCCGGCCCTCGCCATCCACCGTCGAGGGTGAGCGGGATGACGGCGTGCCGGAGCAGGTGGACGAGGATCGCGACCATCACCGGCCCCGCGAGCAGGCCCGCCCAGCGGCTGAGCCCGTGCACCCACGACGGCGCAGGGCGGGCAAACAGGATGACCAGCTCCGTGATCGCCAGGGTCTCGGCGAGGATCACGGGAATCGCCATGAACAGCAAGAGGTTCCAGGGCTGCTGGACCGCGAGCAGGCCCATGTAATGCGTCATCGACATCCCGTCCATGCCGCTGCCCTGGGTGCGGTCGGGCGCCACCAGGCCGCCGACCACGGCCAGCGCCGTGAGGACCGCGAGGGTGGTGGCGGCACCGCGCCGCGGTGCGTGATCGGTCGTGGCGGGGGTGGCCGCGGTCAGCGTGCTCATGATGGTCTCCCGGGTTCGGTCGAGCTCGATGGGGACCACGCTGCGCCACGCTTGCGAAGAGCTGCCGCAGGAACTGTGAAGGTTCTATGAAGGTCAGGCCGGGGGCAAGGCGATGGTGAAGGTCGCTCCCGTGCCCGGGCCGTCGCTGCGGACGTCGAGGGTGCCTCCGTGGGCCGAGACGATGGCCTGCGAGATGGACAGTCCCACACCGGTCCCCGTGACGGACTCGGGATCGCGGCGCCGTCCCGGGTCAGCGCGGTAGAAGCGCTCGAACACGTGCGGGAGGTGCTCAGCCGCGATGCCCGACCCGGTGTCGCTGACCGCGACCGTGGTGCCCGTCGCGCGGCTGCGCACCTCGATCCGGACCCCGTCCCCCGCCGTGCAGTGCTGCAGCGCGTTGCGCAGGAGGTTGTCGACCACCTGGCCGAGCCGTGACGGGTCGGCGCGCACCCGCGCAGGAGGGTCCTCGCCGACGTCGAGCTCCAGGCGCACCCCCTGACGGCCGTATGCCGCAGCCGCCGCACCGGTGGCCGCCCGGACCACATCGGCCGGGTCCACCGCCTCTCTCCGCAGGTCGAGCCGCCCCTCCTCGGCAGCAGACACGTCTTTGAGGTCGGTGGCGAGGCGCTCGAGGCGCCGGGTCTGGGCGCGCAGCGTGTCGAGCGTCGCGTCGTCGAGGGGTGTCACACCGTCCTCGACCGCCTCGAGGGTCACCTGGATCGCCGCGATCGGGGTGCGCATCTCGTGCGAGAGATCGGTGAGCAGGCGGCGACGGGTGGCCTCCGTGCCGGCGATCTGCCCGGCCATGGCGTTGAACGTCCGTGCCACGGCGTCCAGCTCTCGCCCCGTCGGCTGCATCATCACCGGCTGGTCGTAGTGGCCCTGGGCGACCTCGTCGGCGCCCCTGGCGAGCGCGTCCAGGGCGCGGCCGATCCGGCGGGTCAAGAAGGCGCTGGCCCCGACCGCCGCCAGGACCGCGAGCGCGACACCGGCCCCCATCGACGCCAGCCCCGCGGACCGGAACGCCTCCTGGGCGTGTGCGAGGAGCTGCGGCTGCTCGCCGTGGCCCGCCTCGTGCATGTGCTGGTCGAACACCGCCGGCCCGACGATGAGCGCTGCGACGACCATAGTGACGGTCATCGCGGCGATCACCGCCACCTGGGCGAGCACCAGCCGGTGGGTCAGCGACCCGTTCACCCGTCGGGACTTCATCGCCCCGTCCCCATCCGGTAGCCGACGCCACGCACGGTGGAGACGTAGCGCGGGCTGGCGGGATCGTCGCCCAGCTTGCGGCGGACGTGGGCGACGTGCACGTCGACCAGGCGGTCGTCGCCGACCCAGTCAGGCCCCCAGACGGCGTCCACGAGCTGGCGCCTCGAGTACGCGAGCCGCGGCTGGCTGGACAGGGCGTCGAGTACGTCGAACTCGGTGCGCGTCAGGTCGACCAGCACCCCTCCCACCTCGACCTCCCGCGCGTCGGGGTCGATCACGAGGTCACCGAAGATGCGGCGGGCCGAGCGCTGGACCAGCCCACCCGACCTCGGGCGACGCAGCAGGACGTGCACCCTGGCGACGAGCTCGCGCGCGCTGAACGGCTTGGTCATGTAGTCGTCGGCCCCCACGGACAGCCCCACCAGCAGGTCGACCTCGTCGGCGCGCGCGGTCAGCATCAGGACGTAGCAGTCGGAGAAGGTGCGGATCTGGCGACACACCTCGACGCCGTCCAGCCCGGGCAGGCCCAGGTCGAGCACCACCACCTCGGGCACCCACCCACGGGCGACCTCCACCGCCTCGCGACCGTCCGCGACCACGCACGTCTGGAAGCCGGCCCGGTCCAGGTAGGTGGCAACCGTGCCTGCGAGCACGGGCTCGTCATCGACGACCAGGGCACGGACCGGTGCAGGTGCGGGCTGCATGGCCCCAGTGTCACGCACCCGACGGCTTTCCCACGTTCTTTCGCACGAGGCCCCGGTGGAATACCCGGTGGGGCGAGTCTGTTCCGTCATATACCCCCTAGGGGTATATGACATCGAGAGGACCAGGACCATGCGTCACGACCACGCCCAGCACAGGAGTCACGACGACCACGGCGGGCACGAGCACGCGGACCACGTCGAGGTCTTTCGCCGCCTCTTCTGGGTGATGCTGGTCCTTGCCGTCCCGGTCGTCGGCCTCAGCGAGATGTTCGCGATGCTCGCCGGCTACTCCCTGCCCGAGAGCTCTTGGCTGCCATGGGTCTCACCGGTCCTCGGCACGGTGATGTACCTCTGGGGCGGCCGACCGTTTCTCGAGGGCGGCTGGTCGGAGACAGGCTCGCGCAGGCCCGGCATGATGCTGCTCATCGCGCTCGCCCTCACTGTTGCGTTCGGGGCCTCCTGGGGCGCGAGCCTGGGGCTGGTCGACCACACCCTCGACTTCTGGTGGGAGCTGGCGCTGCTGGTGGTGATCATGCTCCTCGGGCACTGGATCGAGATGAGGTCTCTGGCCCAGACCACCTCCGCGCTCGACTCGCTCGCCGCCCTCCTCCCGGACGAGGCCGAGAAGGTCGTCGGCGACGACGTGGTTGCCGTCGACCCCTCCGAGCTGGTGGTCGGTGACGTCGTCGTCGTCCGTCCGGGGGCCTCGGTCCCGGTGGATGGCCGGATCGTCGCCGGGTCCGCCAGCATGGACGAGTCCATGATCACCGGCGAGTCGCGGACCGTCCGCCGGGCAGCCGGCGACGCCGTGGTCGCGGGCACCGTCGCCACCGACTCGGGCCTGCGGGTCCAGGTGACGGCCGTCGGTGACGACACCACCCTCGCCGGGGTCTGCGCTCTGGTCGCCGACGCCCAGTCGTCCACCTCGCGAGCCCAGCGGATCGCCGACAGGGCTGCGGCCTGGCTGTTCTGGTTCGCGCTCGCGGCCGCGATCGTGACTGCGATCGTCTGGACCAGTGCGGGTATGCCGGACTCGGCCGTCATCCGCACCATCACGGTGCTCGTCATCGCCTGCCCCCACGCCCTGGGCCTGGCCATCCCGCTGGTCGTCCAGATCGCCACCGAGCGAGCCGCCCGCGGAGGTGTCCTCGTCAAGGACCGACTGGCGCTGGAGTCCATGCGCACGGTGGACACCGTGCTCGTCGACAAGACCGGCACGCTGACCAAGGGCGAGCCCACCGTCACCGCCGTGGAGCCCGCCCGGGGTCGTTCGGCCGACGAGCTGCTTGCGCTGGCCGCCGCCGCGGAGACCGACAGCGAGCACCCTCTCGCACGCGCCATCGTCGGCGCCTCCCAGGCGCGAGCGATCTCGGTGGGGCGCGCCACCGACTTCTCGTCGTCGCCCGCAGTGGGCGTCCGAGCAACGGTCGACGGGTCCGTGGTCGAGGTCGGTGGTCCACAGCTCCTCGAGCACCGGGCCCAGCGCGAGCTCCCCGCGGCGGATGCCTGGCGCGCCGAGGGCGCGATCATCCTCCACGTCCTGGTCGACGGCGAGGTGGCCGGGGCGCTGAGGCTCGCCGACGAGATCCGGGCCGAGTCCCGCGAGACGGTCGACGCCTTGCACGACCTCGGCATACAGGTGGTCATGATCACGGGCGACGCGCAGGCCGTGGCCGACACCGTCGGCCACGAGCTCGGCATCGACCGCGTCTTTGCGGGCGTCCGACCGGAGGACAAGTCCGCCAAGGTCGCAGAGCTGCAGGCCGAGGGCCGCCGGGTCGCGATGGTCGGCGACGGCGTCAACGACGCTCCCGCCCTCGCCCAGGCGGACGTCGGCATCGCGATCGGGGCCGGCACGGACGTCGCGATCGGCTCGGCCGGCGTCGTCCTCGCATCCTCCGACCCGCGGTCGGTCCTGTCGGTGGTCGAGCTGTCCCGGGCCACCTACGCCAAGATGCGCCAGAACCTCTGGTGGGCCGCCGGCTACAACCTCGTCTCGGTGCCACTCGCCGCAGGGGTGCTCGCACCCGTGGGCTTCGTCCTCCCCATGAGCGTCGGCGCCGTCCTGATGTCCCTGTCCACCGTGGTCGTGGCCGTCAACGCGCAGCTCCTGCGCCGTCTCGACCTCTCCCCCGGACAGAGCGCACACCGCCTCCGGGCCGCCTGACCGCGGCAGGCCGCGGCGGCATGCCGCGCGCTCAGTCGTTGCTGTCGGGATCGGCCGCGGGCGCTCTGCTCGACCGGGTCCTCGGCGACGCGGGTGAGGGCGGCCTCCACCAGCTGCGCGTTCCCGGCAGCGGTCGCGCCGCCCGGCAGCCGGGTGGTGTCTTCGAGGCCGACCCGGGTGTCCAGCCCCAGTCGGGCAGCGAGGTCGACGGCTGCCCAGGTGCTGCCCTCTGCGCCGTGGAGCAGGACCGGGAGCTCCGGCTCGAGGCGGTGGACTCCGTCGACGAGTGGTGTCGCCTGACGGGCCACCCAGGCGGCGGCATCCTCGTCTGGGACGTCGGCCAGCTCGACCAAGGCTCGCAAGCAGCTCCCGCGCCAGGGCGAGGCCTGCCACCGGGCCAGCCCTTCCCCGGGCCAGATCCCGGCCTCGACGCCGATGCCGCGGTCGATCAGGGCGGCGGCGACGTCGTCCGCTCCCTCCTCGTGCCAGTTGACCGAGGCGAAGTCGGGCAGCGCCGTCCACGACCGGACCGACCGGACCCGTGCCGCCGGGTCGGGTGACGCCCAGGCGCCGGTGGTCACGCCCACGGGAACGCCCGGACACGCCTGTCGAACGGCCAGCACGAACCTCGCCACGTCATCGCGTCCAAGGTGTCCACCCCGGCGGCGTCCTTGGGGTGGACGTGAACGGCTGAGGCGCCGGCATCGACAGCCGCCCGCGCCTCCACCGCGACCTCGCGCTCGGGCCTCGCGGCTCGGCGTCAGTGAGGACCGCAGGGACCCAGGGGCATGCGAAGGGCCCCGACCAGCGTCTCCGCCGGCCGGGGCCCTTGCTTCTGTCTCAACACAGAGCGCACCCGAAGGGATTCGAACCCCTAACCTTCTGATCCGTAGTCAGATGCTCTATCCGTTGAGCTACGGGTGCAGTCGCTGCGCCGCCCGTGGGGGCGTCCGCAACGAGGTCCGACTTTACAGCAGAGGGGGCCTCCCCACGAAATCGGTCGACCGGACCCGAGCCGGTGGCGGCCTCAGTAGCGGCGGCGGGGCCGGGTGTGGGTGACCAGGCGAACCAGCGAGGGCGGACCCTGCAGCAGGTAGCGACGGGCCAGCCGCTTGGGCTCGCGCGACAGGCGGTAGGCCCACTCGAGGTGGTTGTCCTGGTAGAACTGCGGCGCCCGCTGCACGGTCCCCGCGATGAAGTCGGCCGCCGCGCCGTAGGCCAGCAGGGCCCGCGCCCCGGACGCGATGCCGTGGTCGCGGATCCAGTCCTCCTGGCGCGGTTTGCCCAGCCCCACGACGGCGACGTCGGTGCCGGCCTCGCGCACCGTCTCGGCCCAGCGGGCCGCGCCCTCGGGCGAGGTGATGTCGGCCCGCTCCGGGGCCCAGGTCCCCGCGATGCGGAGGTCCGGCAGACGGCGGCCGAGCTCCTCGCGCAGACGCACGTGCATGTCCGGCATACCGCCGAGGAAGCCGACCGACGCACCCTCCTCGGCCGCGACGCGCAGCTGGGGCTCCAGCAGGCTCGCGCCCGTCAGCCGGGGGTAGGTCACGCCGGTCACCCGCTTGGCCGTGAGGACGAAGGGCGCGCCGTCCATGAGGGTCAGCCAGCGCAGACCGCCAGAGCCGTCGCCCACCGAGCCGGCAGAGCGGTCGTGCGAGCCTGAGGGGTACCAGTGGAGGTGGTCGAGGTTGGCGGACTCGATGGCGAGCGGGCGGCCCTCGCCCCGCAGGGCGGCGCGATAGAGGTCCATGACCTCCTGCTCGCTCCCGGCGTCGACCTGGACCCCACCCAACAGCAGCTGCTGCACGTGACCGCACTCCTCGCGTCTCGTCATACGAATCTCGACTCAACTATGTCAGGCAAGGTGAGCCTCAGTGTGACCTTCCCCGCAGATCGAGTCTCTCGGTGGCCGGGCCTGTGGGCAGCGGTTACCGTGACAAGCACGCCTTGCCAATGACGGCAACCAGAAGGGATGGCCGGATCCACATGTCCACCACGCACAAGAAGCTCGCGGCCTGGGTCGAGGAGATCGCCGCTCTGACGACGCCGGACCAGATCCACTGGATCACCGGCACGGACGAGGAGGCCGCGCAGCTCAACCAGGCGCTGGTCGACTCCGGGACCTTCATCAAGCTCGCCGAGGACAAGAAGCCCAACAGCTACTACGCCGCCTCGGACCCGGGTGACGTCGCTCGCGTGGAGGACCGCACCTACATCTGCTCCAAGGACGAGAAGGACGCGGGCTTCACCAACAACTGGATGGCCCCGGACGAGATGAAGGGCATCATGCGCGACCTCTACCAGGGGTGCATGAAGGGCCGCACGATGTACGTCATCCCCTTCGTGATGGGCCACCTCGAGGCCGACCAGCCGATGTACGGCGTCGAGATCACCGACTCCGCCTATGTCGTCGCCTCGATGCGCGTCATGGCCCGCGTCGGCTCGGACGTGCTCAAGCAGATGGAGGTGACGCAGGCCGACTTCGTCGAGTGCCTGCACTCCGTCGGCGCGCCGCTGGCCGAGGGCGAGCAGGACGTCCCGTGGCCCTGCAACGACACCAAGTACATCGTCCACTTCCCCGAGGAGCGCGCGATCTGGTCCTTCGGGTCCGGCTACGGCGGCAACGCCCTGCTCGGCAAGAAGTGCTACGCCCTGCGCATCGCGTCGGCCATCGCCCACGACGAGGGCTGGATGGCCGAGCACATGCTGATCCTCAAGCTCACCAACCCCGAGGGCAAGACCCACTACATCGCCGCCGCCTTCCCCAGCGCCTGCGGCAAGACCAACCTCGCCATGCTCGCCCCCACCATCCCCGGCTGGAGGGCCGAGATGGTCGGCGACGACATCGCCTGGATGCGCTTCGGCGAGGACGGCCGGCTGTATGCCGTCAACCCCGAGTTCGGCCTCTTCGGCGTCGCTCCCGGCACGGGGTGGAGCACCAACCGGTCCGCGATGGAGACGATCGAGGCCGGCAACTCGGTGTTCACCAATGTCGCCCGCACCAAGGACGGCGACGTCTGGTGGGAGGGCATGACCGACGAGAAGCCCGCCGAGCTCATCGACTGGAAGGGCAACGAGTGGACCCCGGAGTCGGGGGAGAAGGCCGCCCACCCCAACGCCCGCTTCTGCACACCGATCAGCCAGTGCCCGATGGCCGCGGCGGAGTACGACTCCCCCAACGGCGTGCCGATCTCGGCGATCCTCTTCGGCGGGCGTCGCGCCACGACCATCCCGCTCGTGGCCCAGTCCCGCGACTGGACGCACGGCACCTACATGGGCGCCACGCTCTCCTCGGAGACCACGGCCGCCGCGGTCGGTGCGGTCGGCGTCGTGCGCCGCGACCCGATGGCCATGCTGCCCTTCATCGGCTACAACGCCGGTGACTACGTCCAGCACTGGCTCACCATCGGCCAGAAGGGCGACGCGGACAAGCTGCCCAAGATCTTTCAGGTCAACTGGTTCCGCAAGGACGACGACGGCAAGTTCGTGTGGCCGGGCTTCGGCGAGAACTCCCGCGTCCTCGCCTGGGTCGTCGACCGCCTCGAGGGCAAGGCCGAGGGCGTCGAGTCCCCGATCGGCCTGCTGCCCAAGCCTGAGGAGATCAACACCGACGGCCTCGACCTGACCGACGAGCAGCTCGCCACCGCGCTGGCCTTCGACAAGGCCAGCTGGGAGAAGGAGCTCCCCCTGGTCGAGGAGTGGTTCGGCAAGTTCGGCGACGAGCTGCCGGCCGAGCTGCGCGCCGAGCTCGACGGTCTCAAGGACCGCGTCGCCAACGCCTGACCTACCTCAGGTAGTCACATCAGCTCGGGTTAGCACGCCAGGCCGATAGACCTACCTCAGGTAGTCACATTTAGGTTGGGTGGT
>NZ_DCYC01000089.1:0-12977 GCF_002330965.1 Arsenicicoccus sp. UBA2120 | reverse complement strand
CACGGAAGCGTCAGAAGAGCCTTTTTTTCGCTCCACCCGTAACTCACCGCCGGGGGGCGCGTTTACAGCACAGAAGACACCAACCGCAGCACGTGTGACTAGTCCTTGTGATCGACCGTAACCCCCCGGACGAGCCATGTGTCGCGAACCGAAGAACACCTACCCTTACGGGTGAAGACTGGGAGGCTTTCGACATGACTGTTCTGACTGCGCGCTCTGGTGAGCGCGCCGGCCAGCAGTGGATCCAGGAGTGGGCACCGCTCGGCAACTGCGTGGCGCAGGACCCCGACGCGTTGTTCGTCCAGGGAGCCGCCCAGCAGCAGGCCAAGCAGATCTGCGTCGGGTGCCCGGTCATCGCCGATTGCCTGGCCGACGCCCTCGACAACCGCACGGAGTTCGGTGTGTGGGGCGGCATGACCGAGCGCGAGCGCCGTGCCCTGCTCAAGCGCCGCCCGGACGTCCAGTCGTGGCGTCCCGTGCTCGAGGCGATGCTCAACCGCAGCAACCCCAACAAGGTCGCCTGACCCGCACCTCACGCACGCCGACCGGCTCGACGAGGGTGCGTCAGCCCGCGAGGGACGCCCCCACCCGCCGCAGCGCGGCGAGGTCGTGCACGTCCGTCGCCTCCGCGGCCGCCACGCTGACCAGCAGGCCGGGGCGGCTCGACCGCAGCTCCGCCAGCACCTGCGCGTGGCGCTCCGCCACCCGGTCCGACGCAGCCCCCACCCGCAGCAGTGCCCGGGCCGCCCGGGCCGCCCCAGCCTCCTGACTCCCTCCCGTCAGTCGCTCCGCGGCCGCGTCCGCACCTCGTGCGTCCAGCGTCCCCGTCGCTGGGCGCACGAGCCGGTTGAGGACCAGCGCGGCGGCCGGCATCCCCTCGGACCGCAGGCGCCGCAGGAAGTAGTCCGCCTCGCGCAGCGCCGTCACCTCGGGCGTCGCCACCACCACGAACGCCGTGCCCGGCTCCGAGAGCCGGGCATAGGTCTGCTCGGCGCGCTCGCGGAAGCCGCCGAACATCGTGTCCAGCGCCGTCACGAAGGTCTGCACGTCCCCGAGCAGCTGCGTCCCCAGCAACTTGGACAGCACGCCCGACACCAGCGCCATGCCGCCACCGAGCGCCCGCACACCGACCCGTCCCCCGAGTCGTGCGGGGGCCGTGAGCAGCCGGATCAGCCGGCCGTCGAGGAAGGACCCGAGCCGCTCGGGCGCGTCCAGGAAGTCCAGCGCGGACCGGCTCGGGGGCGTGTCGACGACGATCAGGTCCCACGTGCCGTCCCGCTCGGCCTGCGTGCGGAGCTGGCCGAGCTTCTCCATCGCCATGTACTCCTGCGTGCCCGCGAACGAGCTCGACACCGACTGGTAGAAGGGGTTGGCGAGGATCTGCTCGGCGGCCTCCGGGGTCGCGTGCGCCACGACGACCTCGTCGAAGGTTCGCTTCATGTCGAGCATCATCGCGTCCAGGCGCCCGCCCCGCGTCTCGTCGATGCCGACCACGGTCCGCGGGCGGTCGTCGAGCTCGGACAGCCCGAGCGACTGGGCGAGCCGGCGCGCCGGGTCGATGGTGAGCACGACCACGCGGCGTCCGGCCTCGGCGGCGTGCAGGGCGAGGGCCGCGGACGTCGTGGTCTTGCCCACCCCGCCCGAGCCGCAGCAGAGCACCACGCGGGTGGCCGGGTCCCGGACCAGGGCGGCGAGGTCCGAGGCCGTATGCCGGGCGCCGGGGCGGGGCGGGGTCGTCATACGAGCGCTCCGACCTGCGAGGTGAGCGCGGCCGCGAGCCGGGGGAGGGTGCGCGGACCGGCGCCGCCCTCGAGCGTGGGCAGCAGGACGGTGGGGAGCTCCAGGGCGTCGAGGATCTCCTGCTGCTCGCCCTCGGCCAGGAGTCGCTCGGCGTGACCGCGGGCGTGCTCGAGGAGCCGGCGGGCGGTCTCGTCGGGGTCGGGGACCTGCGCCGCGCGCAGCTCCTCGGCGATGGCCGTCAGGTCGACGTCGCCGTCGACCGCCGCGTGGAAGGCGTCGAGGTCGTCCTCGCCGAGCCCGTCGTCGCGGACCTGGTTGACCACGAGCAGACCCGTGCGCAGGCCCGCGGCCCGCAGCTCGGTGATCGCCTCGACGGTCTCGGTCACGGGCATCTCCTCGAGGACCGTCACGAGGTGGACCACGGTCTGGTCCGAGTGGACGACCGCCGTGACCGCGTCGGCCTGCGCCTTGATCGGCCCCACGCGCGCCAGGTCGGCGACCTCGGCGTTGGCCTCGAGGAAGCGGACCACCCGACCGGTCGGCGGCGCGTCCACGACGACCACGTCATAGCTCTCGGGCGTGCCGCGACGCCGCTGGTGGCGGGGGGTGCGGCGGGTGGCCTCGTAGAGCTTGCCCATCACCAGCACGTCCCCGAGGCCCGGCGCGATGCTGGTCGCCAGGTCGACGGCACCCACCTGGTCCAGCACCGTCCCGGCGGGGCCGAGGTGGTAGTGGACGCGGAGGTACTCCATCAGCGAGGCCCGCGCATCGACCGCCAGCGCGTGCAGCTCGCCGCCCGCCGGCGTCACGTGCACCAGGCGCTCGTGGTCGTCGAGCGGGCTGCACCCGAGCACGGGGGCCAACGCCTGACGCTGCTCGACCTCGGCCAGCAGCACCCGGCGCCCGGACTCGGCCAGCGCCGTGGCCATCGCCGCCGCCACCGTCGTCTTGCCGGTGCCGCCCTTGCCGGTGACCACGTGCAGCCGGGCCTCGCGCCAGGCGTCCGGCCAGAGGTCGGGGGTGGGCGCGGTCGGCATACGGCTGATGCTAGTGCTGTGACCCTCGGCCGTGGTCGCTAGAGTGCGGGCATGACCACCTGGGAGTACGCCACCGTGCCGTTGATCGTCCACGCCACCAAGCAGATCCTCGACCAGTGGGGGCAGGACGGGTGGGAGCTCGTCACCGTCCTGCAGTCGGGCGAGGGCAACCTCGTCGCCTACCTCAAGCGCCCCAAGCAGGGCTGACGAGGAGTCGCGCCATGAGTGCAGTCGAGGATCGTCTCGCCGAGCTCGGGCTCAGCGTCCCCGACGTCGCCGCCCCCGTCGCGGCCTACGTCCCGGCGCTGCGCGACGGCCGGCGCATCCACACCTCCGGGCAGCTGCCGATGGTCCAGGGCTCGCTCGCCGAGACCGGCAAGGTCGGCGAGGGCGACGGGCTCGTGAGCCCCGAGCGCGCCAAGGAGCTCGCGCAGGTGTGCGCCCTCAACGCCATCGCCGCCGTGAAGTCGGTCGTGGGTGACCTCGACCAGGTCGCGCAGGTCGTCAAGGTGGTCGGGTTCGTCGCGAGCGACCCGTCCTTCACCGGCCAGCCCGGCGTCGTCAACGGCGCGAGCGAGCTGCTCGGGCATGCCTTCGGCGACCGCGGGGTGCACGCGCGGTCCGCGGTCGGGGTGGCCGTCCTGCCGCTCGACGCGCCGGTCGAGGTCGAGATCACCGTCGCGCTCGCCGACGACTGAGGACGTGATGGGCGACCAGGGCGGGGTCGTGCGCGACTTCCCCGCGGGCGGGCTCGGGACGCGCGCCCGCGCGTGGCTCGACGGCGACGCCGAGGTGCGTCGGCACCAGGTCCCGCGGTATGCCGCCACGGTGCAGCTGGTCCGCGACGCGTCCGTGAGCGGGGCCGCCGACGACGAGTCATCGTGCGGCGTCGAGGTGTTCATGCTGCGCCGTGTCGCCTCGATGGCGTTCGCCCCCCGCATGATGGTCTTTCCCGGCGGCGGGGTGGACCCGCGCGACGCCGACCCCGCCCTGGTCGCCGAGCACTGGGCCGGGCCCTCGCCCGCGTCCTGGGCGGCTCGGATGGACTGCCCCGACGACGTCGCCCAGCAGCTCGTCGTGGCCGCGGTGCGCGAGGTGTTCGAGGAGTGCGGGGTGCTGCTGGCGGGGCCCGACGCGACCACCGTCGTCGAGGACGTGCGCGACGCGGGGTGGCACGCCGACCGGGTCGCGCTCGAGGCCCGCGAGCTGTCGTTCACCGAGCTGCTGCGGCGCCGTGGGCTCGTGCTGCGGTCCGACCTGCTGTCCTATCGCGCTCACTGGGTGACCCCGGAGTTCGAGCCGCGGCGCTACGACACGGCGTTCTTCGCGGCGCTGCTGCCGGTCGGGCAGGTCCCCGACGACGCGACCTCCGAGGCCGACGCCGCGGGGTGGTGGCGTCCGGCGGACGTGCTCGCCGGCGCGCGTGACGGCTCGGTGCTCATGCTGCCGCCCACCCTGGTGGCTGTCGAGCAGCTGGCGGGCGCCGCGTCCTCGGCCTCGTTCGTCGCCGAGGAGCCCCTGGTCTGGTCGATCTCGCCCGACCTGGTCGAGGACGACGAGGGGCGGATCTGGATGCGCGCTCGGGTGCCCGACACCGGAGCCCGCTCGTGACCGCCCCTGGCACCCGCCTGGTGCAGCCGCCACCGACCGCCACGCCCTGGCTCGGCGGTGCCGTGACCTCGCGGGCAACCTGTGTCCTCGCCCCCAACCCCAGCCCGATGACCCTGGACGGCACCAACACGTGGGTGCTCGCGGAGCCGGGCAGCGGTGCCGTGGCGGTCGTGGACCCAGGGCCGCTGGACGAGCAGCACCTGCGCGCCGTGATCTCGCTCGTCGAGGAGCGCGGCGCCCGCGTCACCCACACCCTGCTTACCCACGGCCACGCCGACCACGCCGAGGGTGCAGGCAGGTTCGCCGAGCTCACGGGCACCCGGGTGCAGGCGATCGGGGACGGTCACCACGACCTGCGCGAGGGCTCGGTGCTGCACGTCGGTGACCTCGAGGTGGCCGTCCTGGCGACGCCGGGCCACACGTCCGACTCCGTGTCCTTCGTGCTCCCGGCCGACAACACCGTGCTGACCGGCGACACCGTGCTGGGTCGCGGCACCACGGTCGTGGCGCACCCCGACGGCGTGCTCGCCGACTACCTCGCCTCGCTGCGGCGCCTCCGGTCGCTGACCGGCAGCGGCGCCGTCACCCGGATCCTGCCCGGGCACGGGCCGACGGTCGACGCGGCGGACGAGGCCGTCGCCTACTACCTGCAGCACCGCGCCGACCGGCTCGACCAGGTGCGCGCCGCCCTCGCCGCCGGAGACACCACCGCCGACGAGGTGGTCGAGCGGGTGTATGCCGACGTGCCGCGCGAGGTCTGGCCCGCGGCCCGGCTCAGCGTGCTCGCCCAGATCGCTTACCTGCCCACCAGCCCTGATGCCGCGGCCGTCACCGACGGGTAGCGACCCGCGAGGGCACGTTGAACGATAAAAGGCCCGCTGAGACAGCGAGAAGTGACCTCTCAGGGCGCGTGGGGCCGAGTCAGGGGCGGGCCTCCGGCATACGGCCGGAGAAATCCTCAGCGGGCGCGGCGGTAGAGGCGCTCGATGTCCAGCAGCACGACCGAGCGGGCCTCGAGACGGATCCAGCCGCGGCCGGCGAAGTCGGCCAGCGACTTGTTGACCGTCTCGCGCGAGGCGCCGACGAGCTGGGCCAGCTCCTCCTGGGTGAGGTCGTGAGCGACGAGGACACCGTCCTCGCAGGGGCGACCGAAGCGGCGGGACAGGTCGACGAGGGCCTTGGCCACGCGGCCGGGCACGTCGGTGAAGACCATGTCGGCGAGGGACTCGTTGGTGCGGCGCAGGCGACGGGCGAGCGCGGCCAGCAGGGTGAGCGAGACGTCGGGGCGGGCGCCCAGCCAGGTGCGCAGGCTGTCGTGGCCGAGGCCGACCAGGGACGTCTCGGCCACCGCGGTGGCGGTCAGCGTGCGGGGGCCGGGGTCGAAGAGCGACAGCTCGCCGAACATCTCCGCCGGCCCGAGCACGGCGAAGAGGTTCTCGCGGCCGTCGCCGCTCGTGCGTCCGAGCTTCACCTTGCCGTCGACGATGATGTACAGGGCGTCGCCCTGGGCTCCCTCGTGGAACAGCACCTCTCCCCGCTCGAGGCTCACGGGGCTCATCGAGGCCCGCAGCGTGCTGGCTGCCTCGTCGTCGAGCGCCGCGAAGAGCGGAGACCTTCTCACCACGTCGTTGTCCACGTCGGTCATTGTGCCACCACGGACGTGCAGGGGTGTGACGGACCGCACGAGTAGCCTGATCGGGTGTCCACCCTCGATCCCGCCTCGCGTCCGACGCCCACCGGCGAGTCGCCGCTCGCGCTCAAGCGCCGCGCCCGACGGACCTATCGCGTCCTGCACGACACCTACCCCTACGCCATCGCCGAGCTGGACTTCACCACGCCGCTGGAGCTGTTGGTCGCGACCGTGCTGTCGGCGCAGACGACCGACGTGGGGGTCAACAAGGTCACCCCGGCGGTATTCGCGCGCTACCCGGACGCGGCGGCCTACGCAGCGGCGGACCGCACCGAGCTGGAGGAGCTGGTCCGGCCGACCGGCTTCTACCGAGCCAAGACCGACGCCCTGATCAAGCTCGGGACCGCTCTCGTCGAGCGGTATGACGGGCAGGTCCCGGGCCGCCTCAAGGACCTCGTGACGCTGCCCGGCGTGGGCCGCAAGACCGCCAACGTCGTGCTCGGCAACGCGTTCGACGTCCCGGGCATCACGGTCGACACGCACTTCGGGCGCCTGGCGCGACGCCTCGGGTGGACCGCCGAGGAGGACCCGGTCAAGGTCGAGCACGAGGTCGGCGCGCTGTTCCCCCGCAAGGAGTGGACGATGCTCTCGCACGTCCTCATCTACCACGGCCGCCGCATCTGTCATGCCCGCAAGCCGGCGTGCGGGGTGTGCCCCGTGGCGGACCTCTGTCCGTCATACGGCGAGGGAGAGACCGACGCGACCAAGGCGCGCACGCTCGCCAAGTTCGAGCTCGCCCCCGGCGCACCCTGGCCGGAGCGGCTGGGAGAGGCCCCCTCGGGCCTGGCCGCCCGCTGGGCGCAGGAGGGCGTATGACGGTGGCCCGGCCCACCTGGCTGGACGAGCTCGTGGGCCAGGTGGAGACCACCCCGGCCCACTACTACTCAAGCTTCCTGCCGCCCGATCACGGAGCGGGACGGCGCGCCGGCGTGCTCGTCCTCGTCGGCCCCCGTGACGAGGATCCGGGCGACCACGACATCCTGCTCACCGAGCGCGCG
This sequence comes from Arsenicicoccus sp. UBA2120, assembly GCF_002330965.1. Classification (NCBI taxonomy): domain Bacteria; kingdom Bacillati; phylum Actinomycetota; class Actinomycetes; order Micrococcales; family Intrasporangiaceae; genus Arsenicicoccus; species Arsenicicoccus sp. UBA2120. Next base: position 5,901 of record NZ_DCYC01000089.1, on the reverse strand, counting down.
CACGGGATGCGGACGCACGCGGGGCAGGTCGCCTTCCCCGGCGGATCGCTCGACCCGGAGGACCGCGACGTCATCGACGCGGCGCTGCGGGAGGCCCACGAGGAGGTGGGCCTGGACCGGTCCTCCATCGACGTGCTCGCGACCCTGCCCGAGCTCTACATGCCCCACCGCGACTTCGGGATCACCCCCGTCGTCGGGTGGTGGCGCGACCCCCACCCGCTGACGGCCGGCGACCCGCGCGAGGTCGCCTCGGTCCTGCGGGCACCCGTCTCCGAGCTCGTCGACCCCGCCAACCGGTTCACCGTGACGCATCCCAACGGCTACCGCGGGCCGGCGTTCGAGGTCGACGGGCTGCTCGTGTGGGGCTTCACGGCGGGGATCATCGCCAAGCTGCTGGACCTCGCGGGCCTCGCCGAGCCGTGGGACGACTCGCGTCACGAGGAACTTCCCGAGCGCATGTGGCGCTGAGCAGGCATGAGCCCAGTCGTCCTCGACGTGATCCTGCTCGTCGCCCTCGGCCTGCACGCCGCCGCGGGCTGGCGTCGCGGTCTGGTCATGTCCGCCTTCGCGACGGCGGGCCTGGTCGCCGGGGCCGTCCTCGGCCTGCGCGCCCTGCCGCCGCTGCTCGAGAACGCCCAGGCGCTGCGTGACTCCCTCCTGCTGCGGGCCGCGGTCCTCGCGCTCGGGGTCCTGCTGCTCGCGGTGATCGGGGAGGCCCTGCTCGGACGCCTCGGCGCGCACCTGCGGTCGCGCAACCGCCTGCGCCCCACCCAGCTGCTGGACGCCGTCACCGGGGCCGTCGCGTCGGTGCTGGTCCTGGCCACGATCTACTGGTTCGTCGGGGACACCCTGCGCACGGCCGCGCCGGGGAGCGTGGCCCGCACCGTCGCCGGGTCGCGCGTCCTCGGGGCCGTCGACGCGGTGATGCCCGCCCAGGTCGGACGGGCGTTCGCGGACTTCCGGTCGCAGGTCGAGGCCAGCGAGTTCCCCCGCGTCTTCGAGGGGGTGGGGGCGGAGCCGATCGCGCCCGCCGCCCCGCCGGACCCGCGCGTCGCCCAGACGGCCGGTGTGGTCGCCGCGCGCGACTCGATCGTCAAGGTCGTCGGCGACGCGCCCGTGTGCCGTCGCGAGCAGGACGGCAGCGGCTGGGTGATGTCGCCGCAGCGGGTCGTCACCAACGCCCACGTGGTCGCCGGCACCGAGCGGGTCCGGGTGCAGGTCGGTGGGCAGGGACGGTCGTATGCCGCCACCGTCGTCTCGTTCGACCCCCGCCTGGACGTGGCGGTGCTGCACGTCCCCGACCTGCGGGCGCGACCGCTGCAGGTCGCCGACACGCTGCGCTCCGACGCGGACGCGGTGGTCGCGGGCTTCCCCGGCGGCGGGCCCTATCGCCTCGGCGCCGCCCGCGTCCGCTCGGTCATGTCGGCCCGCGGCGCCGACATCTACGGCAGCACGGGGGCCGTGCGCCAGGTCTACTCCCTCTATGCCACCGTCCGTCCCGGCAACTCGGGCGGCCCGCTGCTCACCACCGACGGACGCGTGGCGGGCACGATCTTCGCCCAGTCGGTCGACGACCCGAGCACGGGTTACGCCCTGACCAGCGCGGCCACCCGGCCCATCCTTGCGGAGGGTGTCTCCGACACCTCGCCCGCCGCCACGGGATCCTGCTCCGCCGCGTGACCGCGCACGACATCGTGTGAGCTGGGAGCTCAGTTCGGGTCGTGTGGGGCGCCGGGGCCCGGGGGTGCGGGCGGGTCAGCGCGGCAGGGCGGCGAGCCAGGGGAGGAGCAGGGCGTCCACGCGCTCGGGGGCCTCCTCGGCGACGAAGTGACCTGTGCCCGGCAAGAGGTGGGCGTCCAGCCCGGCCGCGGCGTAGCGCGCCGAACCGCCCATCGTGATCGGCAGCACGGCGCGGTCCTCGGCGCCGTGCAGGTGCAGGGCGGGCACCCGCATGGGGCGACGCAGCGCCGCGGCCCACTGCCGCCCGGAGATCCACAGCTGGGAGCGAGCCATCCAGCGGTAGTACTCCGCCGCGGAGTGCGCCACGAACGGCAGGGCCATCTGCTCGGCATACCGGGTGGTGATATCGACGTCCAGCCAGGTCGCGCCGGGGGCCGACCACTCGGTGAGGATGCGCGCGACGTAGCCCGAGGCCGGGTCGCCGAGGCGGCGCTCCGGCACGAACGGCCGCTGCAGCCCGGCGAACGTGCGGCCCGCCTGGATCTGCGTGGGCAGGGTCAACGACGCCGTGCGCAGGGCGAGCGGGTGCGGGGCGCCGAGCGCGACCACCGCTCGGGTCGCCGGGGGCTGCAGGGACGGCATCGACCAGGCGATCCAGGCGCCGAGCCCCTGGCCGACGACCACGGCCGAGCGCTCGCCGAGGGAGCGCACCACGCTCGCGACGTCGGCGGCGGACGTGAAGGTGTCGTAGCCGACGGGCGGCTTGTCCGACGAGCCGAAGCCCCGCAGGTCCATCGCGGCCACGCGATAGCCGGCCTCGGCCAGCGAGACCAGCTGGTGCCGCCAGGCCCACCAGAACTGCGGGAAGTCGTGCAGCAGCAGCACGAGCGGGCCGTCCCCGGCCTCGGCGACGTGGAACCTCGCGCCGTTCGCGGACACGAACCGGTGCCGCCAGGGCCCCGGGACCAGGGTGCTGGCGGCGTCACGCATGGTGCCGTCGTTCATCGGCCCCATCCTGGCAAAGGACGGGCGGGGCGCACCAACGGCTCGCGGGTCGGCGGGGTGGGGTCATGACGCAGGGTCATGACGGAGGGTGGGGACGACAGCGGCCCCCTCCCTGGTGGGGAGGGGGCCGCTGGTCGGACAGGTGGTGGGGCTCAGGCGCGCGTGGCGCCGGCCTCGCTGCGGGAGTCCGTCGCGTCGGTCGTCGCGTAGGTCGACGTGGCCTCGCGGGACGTGGTCTCGCGGGCCGAGCCGTAGGCCGCGGTGCGCTGCTCGGTGACCGCCGGGCGGGAGGTGTTGGGCTTGAGGGCCTCGACCGTCTCCTGCGCGTTGCGGATGGTGCGCTCGGGCTTGACGTTGACGGTGCTCAGGGCCTTCTTGCCGACCATCGCGAGGATGCCGGCCACGACCAGCAGCACGATCGCGACGATCAGGAAGGACAGCCACGGGGCCAGGCCGAGGGCGATCAGGCCGTAGGCCGCGGCGATGAGCAGCAGGATCAGGGCAAGGAAGGCGAAGACGCCCGCGCCGGCGAACATGCCGATGCCCTTGCCGGCCTTGGCGACGTCGGTCTTGACCTCGGCCTTGGCGAGCTGGATCTCGTTGCGCATGATGCTCGACACGTCCTGCGTCGCGTCGGCGACCAGCTGGCCGATGGTGCGAGCAGTGGTGTCGCTGCCGTAGTTGCGCGCCTCGCGGTCGCGGTCGGCGCGGCGAGCGTCGTGCTCCTGCTCGGTGTAGGACGTGGACATGGGGGCGACTCCTCGTGGACTGTGGGATCGAGATCCCGGGGCAGGGTTCGATCATGTCATTCACACATTCACCCGAAACCATACCTACATCGCGGTGGCCGCCGGGGGAGGTTCCGCGACGCGGGCACGGCTCGCACCTCGGACGATCTGGTGGACGACTTGTGGACGACGCGGTCGGGTCAGGCCAGCAGGCAGGCGACGAGCACAGCCACGCTGAAGCCGATCTCCACGAGCCCGACCTGCAGCGGCGTGATCTGGCGCCCGCGCAGCGGGCCGAGGGTCGGCATCGCCCAGGCGCGTGCGGTCGCGAGGGCCAGCACCACGGTGGCCAGGACGAGAGCGGCCCCCGAGACACCGGTGGCCAGCGCCGGTATGCCGCCCAGCGCCGCCGTGAGCAGCACCGCCGTCATCGCTGCGTGATAGGCCACGGACGCCGCGAACCAGCGCCGGTCCCCGCGCTCGCGGATCATCGTCTTGACATAGACGACCGTGCCGAAGAAGTAGGCCAGCTGCAGCAGCGTCACGAACGCCACGACCCTGACCTGGTCGGGTCGGCGCGCGGCGACGTCGGCGACGGCGCTCACCGCGCCCAGGGGGAGCCGGGCCGAGAGGCCGGCGCTCCACAGGACGGGCGTCACGAGGCAGGCCGCGGTGACGGTGACCAGCCCGCTGAGGGTGGCCCGGTCCCGACGGCGCGACGCGAGGACCAGGGCCACCGCCAGGAGCGGGGCGGCCACGACGAGCCAGCCCGTGAGCCCGGGTCCGAGCGCCATGACGGCGACCCCGAGGACGCCTCCGGCGACGGCATACGCCCGGACCGGGGGCCAGTATCGGGGCTTGCGACGAGCCTTGAGCCACAACGTGACCGCGTTGAGCAGGAAGTAGCCGACGACCGTGATCACGAGGACCGGCAGGGCCACCCACCGCCAGCCGTGGTCGCGCACCAGCAGCACCGCGCCGGTCACCGCGGGGACCACGAGCATGGCCCAGGCACCGTGCTGCTGGGGGACCCAGCCGGGGGCGCGCTTCCTGCCTCGGGTCATGAGGACAGCGTGCCATCCTCGCGACGCCCGTCCTGGCGCCCGCGGTGACGGCCGTCCTTGAGGCCGTCGGGGGTGATGCTGCCGTGGGCCTCGTAGACGTCCGGGACGCCGTCGAGGTCGAGGTCCTCGGCCTCGCGCGCCGCGATCTGCGCGTAGTGCCGGTTGCGGCTGCGCAGGACGACCGACGCGAGCACGGCGGCGATCAGCGAGCCGAGCAGGACGGCCAGCTTGACGTGGTCGTCCCGCGCGGAGCCGGCGCCGTAGGCCAGCTCGCCGACCAGCAGCGACACCGTGAACCCGATGCCCGCCAGCAGGGACAGGCCGGCGATGTCGGCCCAGGCGAGGTCGTTGTCGAGCTCGGCCTTGGTGAAGCGGGCCAGGAGCCAGGTCGCACCGAGGATCCCGACGAACTTGCCGACGACCAGGCCGGCGACGACGCCCTGCGCGGCCGGGTCGCTGACGGCCTCGCCGAAGCCGCCACCCACGACCGTGACGCCGGCCGCGAAGAACGCGAACAGCGGCACCGCCACGCCCGCCGACACGGGGCGCACGACGTGCTCGAGTCGGTGGCCGACGTCGACCGGGGTGACCAGGCCGAGCAGGACGCCGGCGACGGTCGCGTGGATCCCGGACGCGTGGACCAGGCCCCAGGTGAGCAGCGCCAACGGGATCAGCAGCCACGGGGAGGTCCAGCCGCGCCGCGTCGCCAGGGCGAACGCCGCGAGGGGGACGAGGGCGGCGAGCAGCGCCAGGGCCTGCAGCGACTCGGTGTAGGCGACGGCGATGATCGTGATCGCGATGAGGTCGTCGACGACGGCCAGCGTCAGCAGGAAGGACCGCAGCGCGGACGGCAGGTGGGTGCCGATGACGGCGAGCACCGCGAGGGCGAACGCGATGTCGGTGGCAGTGGGGATGGCCCAGCCGCGCAGGACGTCACCGCCCCCGCCGCGCAGCATCCCGACACCCAGGAAGAGCAGGGCGGGCAGGATCACGCCGGCGCAGGCCGCCGCCACGGGGACGGTCGCCTTGCGGATGTCGGACAGGTCGCCGCGCGTGAACTCGTGCTTGAGCTCGATGCCGGCGACGAAGAAGAAGATCGCGAGCAGGCCGTCGGCCGCCCAGTGCCCGACCGAGAGATCGAGGTGCAGCGCCGATGGGCCGACGTGCAGGTCGCGGAGAGCGGCATACGACTCCCGCCAGGGCGTGTTGGCCCAGACCAGGGCGGCCAGGGCCGCGACGAGGAGGAGGGCGCCTCCGACGGTCTCGGTGCGCAGCGCCGCGGTGATGCGCTGGGTCTCGCGCCAGCTGCCGCGGGCGAAGAGTCGGGAGCTGCCGGTGGCGGAGGGGCGCGGGGAGTTCGCTGGCATGATGCCTTTCGCGGACGAGGTGGGGACCCGGTCGAGGGGTCGCGAGGGACGACGCCG